>NZ_LLXS01000018.1:0-83040 GCF_001431585.1 Stenotrophomonas pictorum JCM 9942
TCTGGACATCACCGCCGCGCTGGAAAAGCAGTACCAGGGCAACCTGAGCGCGGCGCTGGCCAAGGCCGGCGGCAGCGATCCGGCAAGCCGTTTCAAGGCCCAGCGTGAGGCCGAACTGGCCACCGCCCGGCAGATGACCGAGCGCGCGCAGGACTTCTACGTGTCCCTCGGCATGCCCAAGCTGCCGGAGAGCTACTGGGCCAACACCCAGTTCATCAAGCCGCTGGACCGCAACGTGGTCTGCCACGCCAGCGCCTGGGACATGAACATGGGCGGCGACGGCAAGGACATCGGCCCGGACGTGCGCACCAAGATGTGCATCACCCCGACCGAAGAGAACTTCACCACCATCTACCACGAGCTGGGCCACATCTATTACGACCTGGCTTACAACCCGCTGCCGCCGCTGTTCCAGGGCGGGGCCAACGACGGCTTCCATGAAGCCATCGGCGACACCATCGTGCTGGCGATGACGCCCAAGTACCTCAACTCCATCGGTCTGGTCGGTGCGCAGCAGGAAAGCCGCGAAGCCACCATCAACGCGCAGATGCGCATGGCCATGAGCGGCGTGTCGTTCCTGCCGTTCGGGCTGATGATCGACCGCTGGCGCTGGGGCGTGTTCGACGGCTCGATCAAGCCGGACCAGTACAACCAGAAATGGTGGGAGCTCAAGGCCCAGTACCAGGGCGTGGCCCCGGCCACCGCCCGCGGCGAGGAGTTCTTCGACGCCGGCGCCAAGTACCACGTGCCGGGCAATACCCCGTACCTGCGTTACTTCCTGGCGCGCATCCTGCAGTACCAGTTCTACAAGGGCCTGTGCGATGCCTCCGGTTATACCGGCCCGCTCAACGAGTGCAGTTTCTACGGCAACAAGGAAGCCGGCCAGAAGTTCTGGGCGATGCTGAGCAAGGGCGCCAGCCAGCCGTGGCAGGCCACCCTGAAGGAACTCACCGGCGAAGAGAAACTCGACGCCGGCCCGATGCTGGAATACTTCGCCCCGCTGCAGGAATGGCTCAAGCAGCAGAACGAAGGCCAGATGTGCGGCTGGACCGCGCAGGCGCCCGCGGCCAGCGCACCGGCAACCCAGGCTACCGCTGCGAAATAAAACTTGCGGGTGGATTGAAGACAAAGGGCGCCTTTATGGCGCCTTTTGTTTTTGTGCGAAGTCCTCCGGCTATATCGAGCGCACCGACTGCACCGCAGTCTGGTTAGGCTGGCGAACTGAAGGGTGTAATCGTTACGCCGTCTTTTTTGCCGCATAAAAACAGGCACAAAACACGCGCCCGCTATCTACAGATCTTTCAATCCAATGAAACACAAGGAAAGTCTCGAGGATTGCCAGCAACATTCAAGTCGGCCATGATCGGCGCTATCCCGCGATTGTGCGGCCCAATGAGTGTTAGCTTTCATGCCAATCTCCTGGAAAAAAACTAACAGATTCAAACCAACACCGATCCTGCAGAGAATCGCTGAGAAAAGAACCATCAACGATAAGGGAGGAGCGTCTTTCTCCGGATTGGAGTTGCAACAGCATATTGGCGTACTGCACTCAATGCTAGATTTCCCTGCCGTATGTGAGCCATTTGACAAGACCAACCTCATATGGACCGCCCTCTCAAATGCCAAACCTGAAATTACGCCAGCCTCATTCATTCAAGCCATAAACAACTCACTCACCACCTCTCTGTCAAAAAAAAGTGAGAAATATGTATTAGTTACATCTATTTCGACACCATCATTGACACGCACCGAGTCCATCAAAGTTATTTCAAACAAAATTCGATTCCATCACTCTGGACTACCGAAAAAATTCGCAAGCCACAAAGAAATCCTGGATAAAAACAAGAGAATAGAGAATTCAATCGAAGAGCCCAGCTCGTATACACCAATATCGATTGAAGTGTTAGCCAAGAGCGAAGCTGAAGCCGCAAACCGTGGCCTTTATGAAATCGATCTACTAAGAGGGCTTTGGTGCATGTTCGTCAATCCGTACATGCAGGTTTCTTTATTTAGCTCAGGGCGCGGACCTATCAATTCGATAAGACTTGGCAACTGCCACACACTCCACAAGAAAAGCGGCGAGAGCGCTTCAACAATGAATTGGTTTGAACATAACTATTCACCCGTAAGAATTTTCAAACCAAAACCTGACTCCCAGTACGGCCGCCACACCAGAATAATCCTCAACCGCCTCTCGCGCACTAAATATAAAAATCCAATCTGCGACTCAATCGTATCCTATGCACGAGCACTGGATGAGCCAGACCCGAGCTCTGCCTTCCTGCGACTATGGACATCACTGGAGTCACTCGTCACGCCCTATCAAGCCAACTATGATCTTCTCGTGAAACGCTGTTCATTCCTATTCACTGATCACGAATACCAACAACAAATTCTTGAGCATTTGCGTGAATTCAGAAACTCAGTCGTCCACACTTCAAAAGAACAGATTGAGGCGCGCACAAACTGCTTCCATCTCCAGACATTCTTCCGCTCACTTGTCTTTTTCCTAATAAATAACGGAAACTACTTCAGATCGCTTTCTGAGGCACATGACTACCTTGACCTACCTAATGATCATGGAGCCATCGTTAGCCGCATAAAACTTCTAACGAAAGCAAAAAGGTTCACATCCCCAATTGAGACATAACCAAATTGACCAAGGACCGTAGGCTGGGTTAGTCCCACCAACCCAGCGCCTTTGTTTTGTTTTGCGATGCTGGGTTGATGGAGCCAACCCAGCCTACCGGGCTCCTGAGCTCTGAGCGCGGGGCTTTTTGCTCGGACGACGGAGCAAATTGCTCGGAGTCCCGAGCTTTCTGCTCGGCGCACGGAGCTGTTTGCTCGGACGACCGAGTACCTGAGCCCGGAACGCCGGGCTTTTTGCTCGATCAAAGGAGCAATTTGCTCGGATTACCGGGCCTTTTGCTCGGCGCGCGGAGCATTTTGCTCGGACCGCCGAGCTCCTGAGCCCGGAACGCCGGGCTTTCTACCCGGATGACGGAGCAATTTGCTCGGAAGCCCCGAGCTTTCTGCCCGGCGCACGGAGCGTTTTGCTCGGGCCGCCGAGCTCCCGAGCCCGGAGCACCGAGCTTTTTGCCCGGGCGGTGGAGCAATCTGCTCGGAGTCCCGAGCTTTCTGCCCGGCACGCGGAGCGCTTTGCTCGGTCGGCCGAGTACCGTAGGCTGGGTTAGCCCTAACAACCCAGCGCCTTTGACGTGCATTGCGATGCTGGGTTGATGGAGCCAACCCAGCCTACGACCCTCCGTCCCTCCGCCGGACATTCCGGTTGGTCACTCCCCGACCCGTAGCCACCGGCAACCCGGCGCCTGGTGGAGGTGCAGCGAGTAGCCCGGGTAAGCAACGCGCACCCGGGACTTGTTCGATGCCTGCCTTGCGGTGTGCCCCCGGGTGCGGCCGATGGCCTTACCCGGGCTACTCGGCTGGCGGGGTGTCTGGGCGGGGTTGTCCACCAGCTCCGGCGCCGATCAGACGCCGAACTATTCCGATGAGGCTTTTTGCTGGTCCGTTAAGGCTTTTTGCTACTCCGGAGAAGCTCGGAGCTGAACAATTAAGGCTTTTTGCTATTCCGGATAGTTTCCGAGCTACTCCGTTAAGGCTTTTTGCTGTTCGGGAGAACTCACGGGCAGCGGAGTGATGCTGCCCCGGCTTCCGGCGCCGTTTGCATGATTCACGGCCCGCCCTGCCACCCATACGACAAGGGCGCCTCGCGACGCCCTTGTGATTCACGCGCTGGGCCGATGGCCGCTCAATGCGTGCCGGCGGTGCCCTTGGCGCCTGCGCCCAGCTCGGCGGCGAGGTTGCGCTTGTAGGTGTCGAAGTCGATGCCCTGCTCCGCGGCCTCGGCGTGGGCGGCGTCCTTCAGCGCATCCGAATACATCAGGCGCACGGGGGTGTTGTTGTTCTCGTGCCATTCGGCCGCACGCATGATCAGCGCCAGCACGCGCGCGGCGCTGGGGGTCTCGCCGGCGATCTTGCCGTCCATGCCCAGCACCCATTCGCCGTCGCGGCGGACGATGCCGGCCAGCAGCGTGCGGTGCTGGTCGCGCAATTCGGCATGCGGCTCGACTTTCGCCTTGGGTTCGGGATTGGCCGCGGCCTGGTTGCGCTCGCGCTCGGCCAGCTTCTTCTTCGCCTCGCGGCGGCCCTTGGATTGGATCGACATCGGTGTGTGCTCTTGAACGGCCGCCGGTGATGGCGGCGCGGCTATTGTCCCTTATCGGGATGACGAGGCGGTGGCGCCTCAGGAATGTGTGGCCGCACGCTGCGCGCGCAGGCTGCGGCGTTCCCATTTCCAGGCGATACCGCTGGCGACGGCGAACAGCCCGGCGCCGATGGCCAGCCACAGCCCGCTGCGGCTGAGCAGCGGCGACAGCACACCGGCGATGACGGAGTTGGTCAGCAGGGTGCTGAAGGCCTGCATCGAGGAGGCGGTGCCGCGCTGGCGCGGGTACATGTCCAGGATCGCCAGGCTCAGGATCGGGAAGATCAGCGCCACGCCGAAGGAGGTCAGCGGCAGCGACAGCACCGCCCACGGCACGCTCATCTGCGGGGCCAGCGCGTTGTAGCCGATGTTGTACAGGGTGGCCACGGCAATGCAGCCATAGCCGATACGTACCGCACGGACGCCATCCATGCGGCCGGCCGCGCGCCCGGAGGCGTAGGCGCCCAGCGCCATGCCGCCGATGGTGGGAATGAACAGCCAGGCGAACTGGCGCTCGTTAAGGTGCAGCAGGTCCAGCACGAAAGCCGGCGCCGAGGCGATGTACAGGAACAGGCCGCCGAAGCCGAGCGAGCCGGCGGCGGCCAGCCGCAGGAAACGCGGATTGCGGGCGATGCCCAGGTAATCGCGCAGCAGCCGTGCCGGGTGCAGCGACAGGCGCGCGTGCGGCGGATGGGTTTCCGGCAGCCAGATCATCGTGATCAGCAGCAGCGCGCTGGAGAACGCCACCAGAAACCAGAAGATGCCCTGCCAGCTGCTCCAGCCCAGCAGCCAGCCGCCGATGATCGGGGCGATGGCCGGGGCGATGGAGAAGATCATCGACACCTGGCTCATCAGCCGCTGGGCGTCGTCGCCGTCGTACAGGTCGCGGATCACCGCGCGGCCGATGATGTAGCCCACGCCGGCCGACAGCCCCTGCAGGCCACGGAACAGCAGCAGCGTGGCCATGTCGGTGGCCAGCGCGCAGCCGATGGAGGCGCCGATGAACACCGCCAGCCCGCCCAGGATGACCCGCTTGCGGCCCAGCGCATCGGACAGCGCGCCGTGCAGCAGGCTCATCAACGCGTAGGCCAGCAGATAGACGCTGATGACCTGCTGCATGGCCAGCTTGTCGGCACCGAGCTCGGCGCCGATGTGGGGAAAGGCGGGGAACACCGCGTCGATCGCGAACGGACCGAACATCGACAGTCCGCCGACCAGCACGGCGATACGGCGCAGCGAGACCTGCTTGCTTGCTTGCATGGATTCCAACAACCGGAAAACGCACCGGCCGGCGACCGGTGCGGGACAAAAACGGGGATGAACAGGACCGGGCGCGGGCGATGCGACACGGCCATGACGGACTCAGGGTATCGGTCTGGTTCCGCATCGTTCAGCGAGATCAAGCCTTCAAGACCGCCGGGCACGGGGCGCGGCCCCAAACACCGGGATGCCGATGGTAATCCAAGCCGGTGCGCGGGTCTGCCCCGGGCTATAATCGGCGCGCTGTACGTAACACGGTGGGAGAAGCGGCTCACCCCGCTGCCGAAGGCGCAAAAGCCCGTAATCGCTCAGGCCCGATACCACCTGCAACAAAACTCTGGAGAGACCGGGTTACCGGCGCCGAAGGGGCAAGAAGCACACGATCCTCGTCGCGGCGCTTCCAAACTCTCAGGCAAAAGGACAGAGGGGCGCAAGACACGCCACCGGCTTGCCGGCTGTGGCGCCGTTTGCGCGGCGCTGTGGTCTGCCGGTGCGGGCCTTGCCCACCCCGCCTTTGCCCGCACGCCTTCTCCGGACGTCAGCCATGACCCAGAACACCCCTTCGTTGCGCGACCTCGAACATTCCTCCGCCTTCGTCGAGCGCCACATCGGCCCCAACGATGCCGAAATCGCGCAGATGCTGCGCGTGGTCGGCCACGACTCGCTTGAAGCGCTGACCGACGCCATCGTGCCGGGCTCGATCAAGTCGCCGGCGCCGCTGGCGCTGCCCGAGTCGCTGACCGAAGTGGAAGCGCTGGCCAAGATCCGCGCCATCGCCCGCAAGAACACCGTGCTGCGCAGCTTCATCGGCCAGGGCTATTACGGCACCCACACGCCGAACGTGATCCTGCGCAACATCCTGGAAAACCCGGCCTGGTACACCGCCTACACCCCGTACCAGGCGGAAATCTCGCAGGGCCGCATGGAAGCGCTGATCAACTTCCAGACCCTGTGCGCCGACCTGACGGGCATGGAGATCGCCAACGCCTCGCTGCTGGACGAAGCCACCGCCGCGGCTGAAGCGATGACCCTGGCCAAGCGTTCGGCCAAGTCCAAGTCCAACCTGTTCTTCGTGCATGACGCGGTGCACCCGCAGACGCTGGAACTGCTGCGCACCCGCGCCGAGCCGATGGGCATCGCGCTGCAGGTCGGCACCCCGGCCGAGGCGATGACCGCCGATGCGTTCGGCGTGCTGCTGCAGTACCCGGACACCTTCGGCCATATCGGCGACCACAAGGCGCTGGCCGAGGCCGTGCATGCGCGCCAGGGCCTGGTGGCGGTGGCCACCGACCTGCTGGCGCTGACCCTGATCGCCGCCCCGGGCGAATGGGGCGCGGATATCGTGGTTGGCAACAGCCAGCGTTTCGGCGTGCCGTTCGGTTTCGGCGGCCCGCACGCGGCGTTCATGGCCTGCCGTGACGCCTACAAGCGCTCGATGCCGGGCCGCCTGATCGGCGTGTCGGTCGATGCGGCCGGCAATCCGGCCTACCGCTTGACCCTGCAGACCCGCGAGCAGCACATCCGCCGCGAGAAGGCCACCTCCAACATCTGCACCGCACAGGTGCTGCTGGCGGTGATGGCCTCGATGTACGCCGTCTACCACGGTCCGGAAGGGCTGACCCGCATCGCCCGCCGCACCCACCGCCTGGCCGCGATCCTCGCCGCCGCGCTGCGCAATGCCGGCGTGGCCGTGGGCAATGATTTCTTCGACACCCTGCACATCACCGGCGTGGACGCCGCCGCGCTGCAGGCCAAGGCCGTGGCCGCCGGCTACAACGTGCGCGTGATCGATGCCGGCTCGGTCGGCATCAGCCTGGACGAGACCGCCACCCGCGCCGACATCGTGGCGCTGGGCCAGCTGTTCGGCGCCAATATCGTGGACGATGCGCAGGACAGCGCGAGTGTCGCGGGAGGCAGGATGCCGGGAGCGACCGTGGAAGCACTGGATGCCAGCACCGCCGATGCACTGCCGAAGGCACTGCTGCGCCAGTCCGCGTTCATGACCCACCCGGTGTTCAACACGCACCACAGCGAGCACGAGATGCTGCGCTACCTGCGCTCGCTGGCCGACAAGGATCTGGCGATGGATCGCACGATGATCCCGCTGGGCAGCTGCACGATGAAGCTCAACGCCACCGCCGAGATGATCCCGATCACCTGGCCGGAGTTCGCCAACATCCATCCGCTGGCCCCAGCCGATCAGGCGCAGGGCTACAAGGAACTGATCGACGGGCTGGAAGCGATGCTGGTGGAATGCACCGGCTATGACGCGGTGAGCCTGCAGCCGAACTCCGGCGCGCAGGGCGAGTACGCCGGCCTGCTGGCGATCCGCGCCTATCACCGCTCGCGCGGCGAAGGCCATCGTGACATCTGCCTGATCCCGGATTCGGCGCACGGCACCAACCCGGCCTCGGCGCAGATGTGCGGCATGACCGTGGTCGTGACCAAGACCGATGGCAACGGCAACGTCGATGTCGAGGACATCCGCCGCAACGCCGAGAAGTACAGCGACCGTCTGGCCGCGCTGATGATCACCTACCCCTCCACGCACGGCGTGTTCGAGGAGGAGGTGGTGGAGATCTGCGAGATCATCCACCAGCACGGCGGCCAGGTGTACACCGACGGCGCCAACATGAACGCCCTGGTCGGCGTGGCCAAGCCCGGCAAGTGGGGCTCGGACGTGTCGCACCTGAACCTGCACAAGACCTTCTGCATTCCGCACGGCGGCGGCGGCCCGGGCGTGGGTCCGTGTGCGGTGAAGTCGCATCTGGCCCCGTTCCTGCCGGGCAAGCTCGGTGACAACGGCCCGGTCGGCATGGTCAGCGCGGCCAGCTTCGGCAGCGCCTCGATCCTGCCGATCAGCTGGATGTACATCACCCTGATGGGCACCGCCGGCCTGCGCAAGGCGACCCAGGTGGCGCTGCTCAACGCCAACTACATCGCCACCCGTCTGGCCCCGCACTACAAGACGCTGTACACCGGCCGCAACGGCCTGGTGGCGCACGAGTGCATCCTGGATGTGCGTCCGCTGGAGAAGGCCACCGGCATCGGCGCCGAGGACGTGGCCAAGCGCCTGATCGACTTCGGCTTCCACGCCCCGACCCTGAGCTTCCCGGTCGCCGGCACGCTGATGGTGGAGCCGACCGAAAGCGAATCGCAGCACGAGCTGGACCGTTTCATCGACGCGATGATCCAGATCCGCGAGGAAATCCAGGCCATCGAAGACGGCAAACTGGACCGCGAGGACAACCCGCTCAAGCACGCCCCGCACACCGCCACCCAGGTGTCGGCCAGCGAGTGGGCCCACGCCTACCCGCGCGAACTGGCCGCCTTCCCGCTGCCCTCGCTCAAGCTGCAGAAGTACTGGCCGCCAGTGGCACGCGTGGACAACGTCTATGGCGACAAGAACATCATGTGCGCCTGCATCCCGGTGGATGCGTACAAGGATGAAGTCGAAGCCTGATTCGACCGGCTGACCAGCTGAGTAAAACAAAACCCCGCTTCGGCGGGGTTTTTTTGTTCCAGGATGGAGATTTCCGCCTGCCGAACTGCCTGCGCGGGAGCATGACCACCGGCCAGTGAAGACACGGAAACGGGGACTTTCCCTACAGAAACCGCCCGTGACTCCATGGCATAACAGCACGCGAAGGATCCTGATCCGCCCATCCGACTCAAGGACACGGACATGCCAGAGTTCGATATCACCACGTCAGCCGATGAAGTCGTCACGCTGCTGCAGCAAGGCCGTGCCCGCGATGCCGCTGCCCACCTGGAAGCATTGCGCCAAGAGCAGCCACCGGTAATCCAGGAAGCAATGGATCGCTACGTGGCGGTTCGCGCGGAAACGCAACTTGCCGCTTTGCGCCAGCCAGGCGGTATTCCCTCCGCAGATACCGTGCTCCTGCAGCCACTGCTGGAGCGCATGGCGCACGCGCGGCTTCCGCCCCGATTTCGGGAACCGGAGGAGACCAAAAGCCTGACGCAAACGCAACTACATGATGTCTATGCCAGCATCATTGGCACCCGCGGCAATGAAGCGGCGCGCGCAGCATTGACGAGGCAGGACAGGGTAATTCTTGGATTGCGTCAGGAAAACCGCACCACACAAGGCACATCACTTGCTGGTGCCCCCAACTCGCAGGGCAACGGAGTTTACGACGATCGCATCGTGGTGCTGTGGACTGGTGCGAATGGGAGTCGCCACGCCCGCGAGTTCCACAAGGCAACCACCGAACCGACAGCGCAATACGACCATCACGCCGGCAGCGACGGTAACCGGATCTATTCCGATACACGCCGTCAGGCACCACGTCTGCCGACCTCCGCCGGCTATGAAAACGTGATCCATCGCAAGATCGAAGGGAACGATGTCAACGCAGATCAGGTGCGCGATCTCGGGCGCTTGGCTGAGGGGACCACCGAGATGTTGGCCACCACACACCCGCGCAGGCGCTTCCCCGATGAATTTTCCTTACGGCCCAGCCCAGCGGCAATAGTAGCCGGAGCCAATCGTGTGGAGCGTGACAGCAACGGCGATGGCTGGTTCGATTCCCGTGATGTTCAGGGCGTGCATTCCCTCAACAACACATTCAAGTTTCACCGGGGTGGCCTGTACAACACCGATTCCGCCGGCTGCCAGACCATCCGCAATGACGAGTACGACGCCTTCGTCGCTACCGTGCGCGGCACGCCCGGACAAACCCGCTGGCAATATGTTTTGACGTCGGTGGCACCAGTGCAAGCCTTGGAGGGAGATATCGATACCCGTACGCCCCTGAGCCCAGCCAACGACCCAAGACTGCAGCACCATCCCGACCATGCGCTGCTGCGGCAGATCGAGACCCATCTGCACGCGCTGGGTGGCCTTCATGCCGAACGTGCCGAAGCCCATGGCCTGGGTTTGTTGCTCGAAGCCAAGGCCAGAGGTATCACCCGCGTGGACCAGATCGTGACCAGCAACGCCACCGCCAGCCGCGCCGCAGGCGAAACGATGTTTCTGATTCAGGGCCGCGTTAATGACCCTGCGGCGGAACGGATACCAGTTTCGGCAGCCGAGCTGGTCGCGACCTCCATCGACACCGGTCTGCGACGACTGCAGGAACAGGCCACGCAACCCTCACTCTCTATTGAGCAGCCCCAGCAAACTCACACATCGCATGTCAGGGGACATTGACCATGAAAAGGATAGTGTTCTACCACATTGCCGGTATCCCTTCCCTGCTGTTTTCATCGGGCGGTTACGCCTCCCCTTCCGGCATGAAAACACCCCATGCCAAGGAAACCACTACTTCGGTCGCAGTGGCCATTTCTCCCTCCAGCACGCCTCCCTTGTATGGCATGACCTCTCTGGACATATCCATGCCCGAAACACACATCGACCTCAAAGAATTACCGGAGGACATCGCCAACTTCGCACTGTCCCTGCCGCCCACCGATTTCCTCGCCACGCCGGATGTGTGGCAATACACGGTGCAGCAAGCCATCGGCGGCATGATTGTGATTCCTCGTGTTACCGGACGACACGATCGCCGCATCAGCATGGTCGCGCCAGTTGGCTCATCCATGTGGATTCGCACCTTCGAATCGGATAACCCGGCCATTACCGGCTACTTGATACAGACGCAGATCGGCTGCGAATTATTGAAGCGCAGTCCAATCCGCTCACTCGAGAACAATGCCCAGTCCACCTGCACCGACTTCCGCCAGAAGTGGGTAGGCAGCGGCCTGCGCGCCTACATCAAGGTCGCCGGACAACCCATCGAAGACGTCACCACACAACTGACGCCACCGCAGCAAGTGCTGGGAGAAAAAACGCTGAAACGCTACGAACAATTAAGCGCAGGCGGGCCGTTCCTCGATGATTCCCGCTTGGACACCGTGCCAGTGGCACGCTGGATCGTCGAGTCCGATCCCGACAACCCCTTGCCCGAAGACGCGCACACCTTCGACGGCGGTTATCTGGCCCATGCCGGCTTCCTGCTGTGGAACGGCGATCATTTTGAAACCCGCGCTACCGTGCCCGCTGCCTTGTGGCCCTGTCCATCGGAGCTACCATCCTGTCTCGAGGATGATCGCTTTGTAACAAAGCCATGAGTTGCACTTGCGTTGCATGCACACATCTGGATTAGAGGGTGACTGCCAGCACCTGGCCACCCGCTCGCAGCCTTCCCGCCTGAATATTTCAGTCCCCGGCGTCCGCTTCTGCGGCCTGCGCCCGCTCGGCGATCAACGCCCGGTACTGCCGCGGCGCCATGCCGACTTCGGCCTTGAATTTGCGGGTGAAGGCGCTCTGGTCGCTGAAGCCGCACGCCTGGCCAATGCTGGCGACGCTGTCCTTGCCGTGCAGCAGGTGCAATGCGATCTGGATGCGCAGGCGGGTGAGCACCTGCTGCGGCGTCATCTGGAACACTTTGCGGAACGAGCGCTCCAGCTTGGACAGCGAGAATCCGGTGATATCCAGCAGGGTCTGCATGCGCACGTTCTCGGCGTAGTGCGTACTGAGGTATTCCAGCGCCAGCCGCAACGGCTCGTACTGGGATTCCAGCCCACCGCGCTGGCCAAGATCGCGGGATATGCCGATCAGCCCGACGACCTTTCCGTGCTCGATGATCGGCCGCTTGCAGGTTAGGCACCAGCCCGGCTGGCGGTTGGCCAGCAGTTGCAGCTCCATCACGTTCTCGATGACCTCGCCGCCCAGCACCCGTGCATCCTGCTCGACATAGGCCTCGCTCATCCCGGCCGGATACACCTCGTCGGCGCGCTTGCCGATCACCTCGCTGCGCGACTTCATTCCCAGCCGCTGCATCATCGTCATGTTGACGTGGGTATAGCGGCCCTGGGTGTCCTTGGCGAAGAACAGCACGCTGGGAATCGCGTCGAACAGCGCTTCAATTTCAGCAGGGTCGATACGCATCGGATCAATCGGCAGGCAAGCAGGATGGCGGCCATTCTAGCCAGCCCGGGGCTGCGCCTCTCCTGTCCTTGGGCACCTGCCAGCCACGGTTGCCGCCAGATCCGGACAAGTCCGCGAGCGGCATTGGCGGCATGATCGAGCTTCTCCGCCTGCGGACCTGCACCCCATGACCCAGTCCCCCACTCCGAACCATTTCGCCGTCGGCCAGCTGTGGGCCTGCCAGGGCCGGCATGCCGGCGAACAGCCCACGCTGCTGATCAACCGTATCGACCAGCATCCGCTCGGTGGCGGCAACATCTACCACGTGACTCTGGATGCCCTGAAAATCCGCCACCCGGGCCTGCCCAGCGGCTTCATGACCAAGCTCGCCCACGCGCCGGTGACCGACCAGACCTTGGAGCGCAGCCAGCTGCGCTTCATCGCCCAGCGCACGCCGGATCCAGCCTACGAAGAGGGCTATGGGCAGTGGCGCGAGGCGTTTGACGAAGGTCGCGCCGGTTCGTTCGGAGTGAGCACCCCGACCCTGCTGGAAATCGTCGAACGGCGCATCAACGGCACACCGCTCGACCAGCCCTGAGTCACCTCAGCGCGTTGCGGGCAAAGGCTGCGGCCGGAGACCTGCTGCCGGCCCGGCTTTCACCGCCGGCCGCGGCTTCAGCGGCATTGCCTGGAGCTGCCGCACCGAGGTGATGGGCACGGCCTCGGCCCGGCGTTGCGCCGGCCACCACAGGTAGACAAAGGCGCTGCTGGTGCCCAGCAGTCGCGCCTCGCCGGCCTGCGGCGCCGCCTCACCGATCAGATGCACGCGCAGCGGGGCGCCGCGCTTGCCTTCCCGCAGCAGTTCCCCTTTGCCCTGCATATAGATAGCGCTGCCCAGCAGCATCGATGACACCACCACCAGACTGACCCCCGTCACCGGATGGATGCCCACTCCATCCCAGCTCATCAGGCGCGAGCGTGCGAACACCATCCGCGCCCACCAGTGCCGGACACGCAGGGCTTCGATGTAGTGCGGATGACGCCGGCGCACGGTATCCGGCCAAGTCACCAGCACCGCCAGCAAGACGCCACAGACAAACAGCAGGATGTAGGCCGGATCCCGCAATCCCGCCACCAGGAAATCGCTGGCCTGCAGGTAATCGAGGATGGCGATGCCGAATCCCTGGTAGAACCACCAGCTCGACCACAGCCCGAGAAAAGCCACCAGCAGGTAGGCCGTGGAGAACATCAGGGTCGGCTCGTGGCAGATCCGCCGCCACAGGCTCAATACCCAGGAGCGCTCACCGGCGGCGACATCCGGTATCGGCGACCAGTTGGACGGACGTTCGGGCAGCACACCCGTCTCCGGCGATGTGGCGGTGATGATGCTGGCGGCAGCGGTGTCTGTGGTGTCCATGGGCCCTCCCGGCCGATCCAGCATCGCCGAAAACGGGGGTTGCCGGAAGCGATACCAGCCACCTAACCAATCCGTCAGATCCGTGGACGATGTACGGCTGCAACAAAAAGGCCCCGCAATGCGGGGCCTTTTCTCACTCATCGCGGACGCTGCTCAGCCCCACGGATCCTGCAGGATCATGGTGTGGTCGCGGTCCGGACCGGTGGACACGATCGAGATCGGGCAACCAGCCAGTTCTTCCAGCGCGCGCAGGTAGGCACGGGCGGCCGGCGGCAGCTTGTCCCACTCGGTGATGCCGTGGGTGTTCTCGCTCCAGCCCGGGAACTCCAGGTACACCGGCGTGCACTCTTCCCAGCCCTGCGCGTCCAGCGGAGCATATTCGGTGCGCTTGCCGCGGTATTCGTAGGCGATGCAGACCTTGAGCTTCTCCATGCCGTCGAGCACGTCCAGCTTGGTGATACACAGGCCGGAGATACCGTTGATAGCCACGGCGCGCTTGAGCGCGACGATGTCCATCCAGCCGCAACGGCGCGGACGGCCGGTGGAGGCGCCGTACTCGGCACCGCGGTCACGGATGCCCTGGCCGATCTCATCGTCCAGCTCGGTCGGGAACGGACCGCCGCCGACGCGGGTGGCGTAAGCCTTGGCGATGCCCAGCACGTAGTCGATCGCATCGGCGCCGACACCGGCACCGGCCAGCGCGCCACCGACGGTGGTGTTGGAGCTGGTGACGTACGGGTAGGTGCCGTGGTCGATGTCCAGCAGTGCGCCCTGCGCGCCTTCGAACAGCACGCGCTTGCCCTGCTTGCGCAGGTCATGGCAGATGCCGGCGACGTCGGACTTCATCGGCTCGACGTATTCGCCGAACGCCAGGGCTTCCTGGTAGACGGTGTCGAAATCGACCGCTTCCACACCCAGAAACTGGGTCAGCACGAAGTTGTGGTAATCCAGCGCGGCCTTGAGCTTTTCGGCCAGCTGTTCCGGATAGTGCAGGTCGGCGATGCGGATGCCGCGGCGTGCCACCTTGTCTTCATAGGCCGGGCCAATGCCACGACCGGTGGTGCCGATCGCCTTGCCGCCGGCGGCCTTCTCGCGGGCCTGATCCAGCGCGATGTGGTACGGCATGATCAGCGGCGCGGCCGGGGAGATCTTCAGGCGCGAGCGCACTTCAACGCCGGCCGCTTCCAGCTCCTCGATCTCTTTCTTCAGCGCCGCCGGGGAAATCACCACGCCATTGCCGATCAGGCACAGCGCGTCATCGCGCAGGATGCCGGACGGAATCAGGTGCAGGACGGTCTTCTTGCCGTTGATGACCAGGGTATGGCCGGCATTGTGGCCGCCCTGGAAACGCACGACCGCACCGATTTCCTCGGTCAGCAGATCGACGATCTTGCCCTTGCCTTCATCGCCCCACTGGGCGCCGAGAACAACAACTGATTGACCCATGACGGGTGACTCCTGAGTTTGCTGCGGCCATCGGGGCCGCGGACGGGGTCGTGTGGTCCAAGCCTGTTCGCCACGGGGAGGCTCCATCGGGGAGCATCCGGCAAACACCAAGGCCATACACGGAAAAAGCCGCGTCTGGCATTCCATCAACTGGAGGGCCCGACCGGCTTTTGTGGATTATCCGGGTTTTGCCGCGCAGCTACCACCCCTGCACATTCAGGATGACGGCACCGGCCGGTGGGGGTTCAGTGTCGCAGCCACCACAGCATCACCAACCCCGCCGCCAGCGCGATTGCGCCCATCCGCCGCAGCGCCGGCAGCGGGGCGTCCAGCAACTGTTCGGCCATGCGCTTCCACGCGGCCGGGGCGGCAAACAGGAACAGCCCCTCGATCACCGCCACCAGACACAACGCGGCCAACAGGTCTTTCATCGCTCTCTATCCTCCGCCCGTAAAGAAACGGGGACCGGGCAGTGCCCGATCCCCGTCAGGGTGACGCGTGGGAACCGCCTCAGCGATCGTTCTTCATGTACTGCAGGAACGGGTCGTTCTTGTCGAGCACGATCACGCCGTTGCCGTCGGTCATCGAGGCGCGGTAGGCCTCCAGGCTGCGGTAGAACGCGTAGAACGACGGGTCGGCCGAACCGGCCTTGCCGTAGATCGCTGCGGCCTGGGCATCGCCCTCACCGCGCAGCTGCTGCGCATCGCGCTCGGCTTCGGCCACGATCACCGTGCTTTCGCGATCAGCCTGGGCGCGGATGGTCAGCGACTGCTCCTCGCCTTCGGCGCGCAGCTTGGCGGCCTCCTGCTTGCGCTGCGCCCGCATGCGCTCGTACACGTCGGTGATCACCTGGCTGTCGGTGGGCAGGTCGATCTGCTTGATGCGCAGGTCGATGATCTGCATGCCCAGCGGCTTGACCGCCTCGTTGATGCTCTTGAGCTGGCCGGCGATCAGCTCACTGCGGTCACCGGACACCAGCTGCTGCAGCGTGCGCGAGTTGATCTGGTTGCGCAGCGAGTCGGTGATGATCGGCGCCAGACGGGCGTTGGCCACCTTGGCGTCACCGCCGGTGGCGCGGTAGTAGGAGCGCACATCGGAGATGTAACCGATGGCGAAGAAGTCGACGCTGACGTCCTTCTGCTCGGCGGTGAAATAACGCGCCGGCGCGGTGTCCAGCACCTGGAAGCGGCGATCGAACACCCGCACCGTTTCCACCAGCGGCACCTTGAAATGCAGGCCCGGCTTGATGTCCGAGCGCACCACCTTGCCCAGGTTCAGCACCATCGCGGTCTGGTCTTCCCGCACCACGTAGACCGAGCCGAGCAGACCCAGCAGCACAACGACCAGCAGGCCGATTCCAAACGAACTTTTCATCGACCGGCCTCCTCACGATTTGCCGAGCGCGAGACCGAACGGTCCGCATTGCGAATGCTCTCGGTGGCCGACGGCAACGCCGGCACCACCATGTCCGGGGTCAGCTGCGGCGCATTGCCCGACGCCTTGGCGGCGTCGGCCGGCATCGGCACGTAGATCAGCTGGCGGCCGTCGCCACCGATGACCTTGCGGTTTTCCGACAGCACCTGCTGCACGGTTTCCAGCCACAGGCGCTTGCGGGTGACTTCCGGCGCGTTCTTGTACTCGGCCTGCAGCAGGCTGAAGCGGCGCGCGTCACCTTCGGCGCGGGCGACCATCGCCTGCTTGTAACCTTCGGCCGTGGTACGGGCCCGCGAGGCCTGGCCACGCGCTTCCGGCACGACCTTGGCGGCGTAGGCCTGGGCTTCGTTGATCAGGCGTTCCTTGACCTGCTGGGCACCGTTGACCTCGTCGAATGCCGGCTTCACTTCTTCCGGCGGACGCGCGTCGGGCAGGGTCAGGCCGGTGACGCTCAGGCCGGTGTTGTAGGCCTTGAGCGCGGCCTGCAGCCGCTGCTCGGCAACCACCGCCAGCGGGCCGCGGTTGTTGAGGACGGTGTTCAGATCGGCACGGCCGACCTGCTCACGCACCGCGCTCTGCGCCGACTGCTCCAGCACCTGGTCGCCATCGACCGTACCGAACAGATACTGGCGCGGATCGTCGACCCGGTACTGGACGTTGACCGCGACATTGACGATGTTCTCGTCACGGGTCAGCACCGGCACGTTGCTGCTGAAAGTCTTGATCTGGGTGGCGTTGACCTTGGCCACCGATTCGATCGGCCACGGCAGTTTGAAATTCGGGCCGGGCTGCAGGATCCGCGAGAACTGGCCAAAGCGCAGCACCACGCCACGCTGCTGTTCGCCGATCAGCTGGAAGCTGGAGAACAGCACCAGCAACACCACGGCCACCAGCACCCAGCGCCAGATACCGCCATCGAACAGGTCGCGCAGTGGTCCGGGCAGGCTTCCGCCGCCCCAACCTCCCCCATTGCCGCCGCGTGGCTTGCGGTTGCCCTGAGGGCCATCGCCGCTGTTGCCGCCGGGTGTATTCCAGGCCATGCATGCTCCATCTGTCAGGGCCGGCGGCGGACTACCCGCGATTACCGGCCATCAATCGAATCCCGATTCTACAAGATGGGGCAGACCCGCCGTTTCGCAACCGCTATCTTGGACATCCCCCGTTCCGGTCCAGATACCGCCATGTCCCTGTCCGCCCCCTTTTCCGCCTTCCGCATCCACAACGACGAGGCCGGCTACCGCGCCGGACTGGAGCCACTGACGCTGGACCAGCTCAGCCCCGGCGAGGTGGTGATCCGCGCCCGCTGGTCCTCGGTGAACTACAAGGATGCGCTGGCCGGCACCGGCAAGGGCAAGATCCTGCGGCGCTTCCCGCTGGTGGGCGGGATCGACGTGGCCGGCGAAGTGGTGGCCTCCACCGACCCGGCCTTCCGCGAGGGCGACCTGGTGCTCACCACCGGCTGCGGCCTGAGCGAAACCCGGGACGGCGGCTACAGCCAGTACGTGCGGCTGGAATCCAAGTGGGTCATCGCGCTGCCGGCCGGGCTGTCCCTGCGCGAATCGATGATTCTCGGTACCGCCGGTTTCACCGCGGCCCTGGCGCTGCTGCGGATGAAGGAAAACCGCCAGTCGCCCGCCCAGGGTCCGCTGGCGGTCACCGGCGCCACCGGCGGTGTCGGCTCGCTGGCGGTGGACATCTTCAGCCGCGCCGGGTTCGAGGTGCACGCCATCAGCGGCAAAGCCGAGGCGGCGGACTATCTGACCGGCCTGGGTGCCAGCCAGGTGCTGGGCCGCGAGGCGCTGGCCACCACCCGGCCGATGGAATCGGCCCGCTTCGGCGGCGGCCTGGACAACGTCGGCGGGCCGATGCTGGTCAGCCTGCTGGCGCAGACCGCGCCGTACGGCAATGTCGCCTCGGCCGGCCTGGCCGCCAGCGGCGATCTGGCCATGACGGTGATGCCCTTCATCATCCGCGGCGTCTCGCTGCTGGGCGTAGCCTCGGCCGGAACCGCGCGCGATATCCGCCAGCAGGTCTGGCAGCACCTGGGCGATGACTGGAAGCCGCGCCACCTGGACACCATCTGCCGCCGGGAAGTGGGCCTGGCCGAGCTTCCGCAGGTGTTCGAGCGCATGCTGGCCGGACAGTCCTTCGGCCGCACGCTCGTAAGAGTGGACTGACCAACCCGGCACCGCGCCACGGACGTGACGCACAAAGCTTCACGTCCATGCCGGGCCGGCACTACACTCGCCCGCATCTTGGGGAAGATGGAAGTGGGGAAACAACATGGCACGCATCCTGATCGTCGACGATTCACCGTCGCAGCTGATGGGCATCCAGCGCATCGTCGAGAAACTGGGGCATGAGACCTTCACCGCTACCGACGGCGCTGCCGGGGTGGAAGTGGCCAAATCCGTGCTGCCGGACCTGGTGCTCATGGACGTGGTGATGCCCAACCTCAACGGCTTCCAGGCCACCCGCACGCTCAAGCGCGAGGCCAGCACCCAGCACATCCCGGTGATCCTGGTGACCACCAAGGACCAGGACACCGACCGGCTGTGGGGCATGCGCCAGGGCGCCAAGGCCTATATCACCAAGCCGTTCTCCGAAGCGGAGCTGTCGGAAGTGATTGAACGGGTATTCAACGTGGAAGAGCCGCCGCCGGCCTGAAGCCACGATTGCGGACAAGCAAAAGGCGGGCCACTGGCCCGCCTTTGTGCTTTCTGCCTACCGGGTCGCCGCGCTTACGGGGCTTCGCCGAACGCCTTGGCCAGGTTCTGGTACGCCTTGCGCTGGGCGTCGTTGGTGGCCACCGGCGCAACCACCTCCAGTTCCACGATCTGGTCGCCATCAGGCGAGCCCGGCAGTCCGCGCCCGCGCAGGCGCAGCTTGCGCCCGCTGTCCGAATCGGCCGGCACCTTCAGCTCCACCGCCCCGCCCAGGGTTGGCACGCTGATGCTGGTACCCAGCGCGGCCTGCCACGGCGTAACCTGCAGCGTGTAGAGGATATTGCGGCCATCGACCTCGAACTGCGGATGCGCGGCGTACTCCACTTCCAGCATCAGGTTGCCGCCGGCGCTGCCCTGCCCGGACAGCCGGATCACCTGGCCCGGACGGATGCCCTTGGGCACGCGCACATCCAGCTGGCGGCCATCCACGGTGATACGCAAGGTGTCGCCCTTGTAGGCGGCCTCCAGCGGCACCGACAGTTTGGCGCGGGTATCGCGCATCGGCTGCGGCCCGGCGCCCCCGAAGCCCCCCTGGGCACGGCCGCCGCCGCGCTGGCGGGCGAACAGGCTTTCGAAGAAATCGCTGAAGCCGCCGCCGGCGCCACCACCGCCGAAGACCTCCTCGAAATCGAACCCCTGGCCGCCGCCGAAGTTGGGCGGCGCGTGGAATTCCTCGCCCGGACGATAGCCCTGCGCACGCAGCTGGTCGTACGCGCGGCGTTTGGCCGGGTCGCGCAGCGCCTCGTAGGCCTCGTTGACGGCCTTGAACTTCTCCTCGGCGCCGGTTTCCTTGCTCACATCAGGATGGTATTTGCGCGCCAGCCGCCGGTAGGCCGCCTTGATCTCGGCATCGCCGGCCGTGGGCTCGACCCCCAACGTTGCGTAGTAATCCTTGAATTCCATCCATCCACCTCTGAAAAAGTCCGGCCCGCCACCTTTCGGCAACGGGCCGTCATGCATGCGGCAACCGCCGTGGCGCCATTCTACCGGGCCACGGCGGCTGCGCCGGTGCAAACCCGCTCACATCGGCTCAGCCCGCGACGTGACGGACCTCGATGCGGCGCGGCGCCGCCTCGCTGCGCTTGGGAATGCGGATCTCCAGCACGCCGTTGCGGTTGCTGGCCACGATCCCCTCCACGTCAACGCTGTCAGGCAGAGTGAAGCGGCGGATGAACGTCCCATGGCCACGCTCGCTGCGCGAAAGCTGCTGGCCTTCCTCCAGCTTCGGGGCCACGCGCTCGCCCTTGATTGAAAGAACGCCCTTGTCCATCTGCACGTCGATGGCAGCCGGATCCACGCCCGGAAGATCGACCAGCAGCACGAACTGCGACGCTTCCTCGCGGATATCCACGGCCGGTACCCAGGCGGTGCTGGCGCGGGCGGCGCTTTCGGCGGTTTTCAGCAGCGGCGCCAGCAGATCATGGATCTCGGTCTGCGTCGGCCACTGGCGGTAACGTACGATGCTCATGATGTCCTCCTGCAAGTGTGGACTGACATGCCGGAATGGCGATGCCGTTCCCGTGCACCCCAGATATTGTGTGAAGACAGCCTTTTCAAGCCGTTGACGCTGCGCTTCACCAGCGGCCACTAAACTCAAATTCAGGCAAGGAGATAACCATGTCCATCCACGTTGGCGACCGCATTCCGGAAGTAGCCCTCAAGCGCCTGCGCGCAGGGCTGGAGACGGTCGACACCTACGCGCTGTTCGATGGCCGCAAGGCGGTGCTGTTCGCGGTACCGGGGGCATTCACCCCGACCTGCTCGGCCCGCCATCTGCCCGGGTACGTCGAGCATTTCGACGAATTCCGCCGTCGTGGCATCGAGGTGTACTGCATGGCGGTGAACGACGCCTTCGTGATGCAGGCCTGGGCCAAGACCCAGTCGGTGCCCGATGGCCTGCAGATGCTGTCCGACGGCAATGGCGAGCTCACCCGCGCGTTGGGACTGGAGCTGGATGCCAGCAGCTCCGGCATGGGCCTGCGTTCGCGCCGTTTCGCGCTGTATATCGAAGACGGCGTGGTGCGCAGCTGCTTCATCGAGCAGCCGGGCCAGTTCGAGGTCTCCTCCGCGGAGCATGTCCTCGCCCATCTCCCCACATAAGTTTTCCCACAGAAGGATCCGCCAGCCATGAGCAAGCCGTCCGCCGCCAAGTCCGTCCAGCCCGCCGGGTTCACCGACCGCAAAACCCTGCGCGCCAACGCCCGCAAGAGCATCGAGGATGGCGCCATCACCCCGTCCTACGGTGCCGATCGCAACGCGGTGATCAAGTTGCTCAACGACGCGCTGGCAACCGAATGGGTATGCGTGCTGCGCTACTACCGGCACTACTACATGGCCAAGGGCATGCTTGCCGATTCGGTGAAAGCCGAATTCCTCGAGCATGCACAGCAGGAGCAGGAACACGCCGGCATGCTGGCCGAGCGCATCGTGCAGCTGGGCGGCGAGCCGGACCTCAATCCGGACACCCTGACCGCCCGCGCCCATGCCGAATACAAGGAAGGCGATGATCTGCGCGACATGGTGCGCGAGAACCTGATCGCCGAGCGCATCGCCATCGACAGCTACCGCGAGATGATCAACTTCATCGGCGACAAGGACACCACCACCAAGCGCATGCTTGAGCTCATCCTGGCGCAGGAAGAGGAGCACGCCGACGACTTCGCCGACCTGCTGGAAGGCTTGGTCGGCAAGTAAGCAGGCGGTATGCCGCGCGGGAGTGGCCCAGGCCGCTCCGCTGTGCGCACTCCGCTACGGCGCGACCCGGAAACGGATCCGGGTCCACGCGCCATCAGCGGCCAGCGCGGTGAGCGTGTATTCGCCCGGTACGTCGAACTGGCGCATGAAGGGGCGGGCGCCCTGGGTCCGGGCGATCCAGCGGCCGTCCAGCAACCATTCCACCGCCGTTTCGGTACCCAGTGCGCGCAGCTGCAGACGTGGGCCGTGGCTGGCGCCGGGTGCGCGGGCCAGCGTGGCCCGGTCATTGAGGCCGTCGATATGCAGCACGGCATCGGACAGCTGGCCATTGCCGTCGCATTGCGGCGCAAGCGGCGGCAAGGTCTGCGCGTGCCGTTGCGCCAGCGACAACCACGGCGCCGCCAGCGCCGGCCAGCGCGCGATCTCCCGCTCTTCCACCGGACCGGCCGCCTTGCAGCCCGGTGAAAGACGCTGGCCGGTGCTGCCATCGACCTGGAACCGCAGACGACCGGACTGCCACAACCGTGCATCGCGCTCGGCGAATGTGGGCGGCACCCCCTCGTCAAGCACCATCGCCTTGAAACGGCGCTGGCACATCGCCGCCGGGGTCTGCGCGGCGGCGATGCCCAGCGGCCAGCAGATTTCCACCTCGCTGACGCTGGCCGGCATGGCGCCGGGGCTGGTGTCGGCCGACTGCCGCGGCAGGCTGTCGATCACCTCGAACATCAGCGGCAACGCGGTGACCGCGCCATAGTGCCCCGGCAACGGCGTGCCATCGGGCCGGCCGACCCACACGCCCACGGTGTAACGCTGGGTGCCGCCGATGGCCCAGGCATCCCGATAGCCGTAGCTGGTGCCGGTCTTCCACGCCACCGGCGGGCGACTGCCGGTATCGAAGGTTCCCACGCCATAACCCGGTCGCAGGTTGGACTGGAGGATCTCGCGCACGATCCACGCCGCCCCCGGTGATACCAGCCGGCGCTCGATCAGCGGATCGTCCGGCGTATAGCGCACGCGCCCGGCGATGCCCTCACGGTTGAGCGCGGCGAACGCGCCGACCAGATCCTCCAGCCGCGCGCCGGTACCACCCAGGATCAAGGCCAGATTCGGCGAGGTGCCGCGCGGAAAGCGCAGATTGATGCCGGCATTGCCCAGCCGCCCGGCGAAACGGGCCGGACCGACCCGGTCGAGCAGGTCCACCGACGGCACGTTCAACGACAGCCGCAACGCGCTGGCCGCACCGATCGGCCCGTTGAAGGCGGCATCGAAGTTGCCCGGCCGGTAGCCCCCGAAGCTCTGCGGCGCATCGATCAGCAGGCTTTCCGAATGGATCAGCCCATCATCCAGCGCCATGCCGTACAGGAACGGCTTGAGCGTGGAACCGGGTGAACGCCAGGCCTGCACCATGTCCACGTGGCCCAGCCGCGGCTTGTCGGCAAACGCCACCGAGCCGACATAGGCCCGTGCCTCCAGCGTGGTGTTGTCCAGCACCAGCAGGGCGGCCGACGTGCGTTCGGGCAATTGGGAGAAATAGGCCGCCACGCGCTCTTCCAGCATGCGCTGCAGACCACTGTCGATCGTGGTCTGGATCTGTGCGGCACGTGGCTGCAGACCGCGCAGGCGCTGCGCCAGCAAGGCGGCATGCAGCGGTTGTTGAAGCGAACGTGCGACCACCGGTTCGATCCGCGCGTCGGCGACTTCATCGGCCGACCACACGCCGAGCGCGGCCATGCGCTCGAGCACCTTGTCGCGCGCCCGCTGCGCGGCCTGCGGATGCCGGTCCGGGCGCAGCCGGCTCGGCGACTGCGGCAGCACCGCCAGCAATGCCGCCTCGGCCTGCGAAAGATGCGCGGCGGACTTGCCCAAGTAAGCCCAGCTGGCCGCCTCGACCCCCTCGATGGTGCCGCCATATGGCGCACGCTCCAGGTACAGGTCCAGGATCTGCGCCTTGCCCAGGTGCACTTCCAGCTGCAGCGCGCGCAGCAGTTGCTTGAGCTTGCCCCACGGCGTGCGCGTGTGCGGATCGAGAATCCGCGCGACCTGCATGGTCAGCGTCGAGCCGCCGGAAACGATACGGCGCTCGGCCAGCATCTGCCGGCCGGCGCGCAGCAGCGCCCACGGATTGATCCCCGGATGGCGCCAGAACCAGCGGTCCTCGTAGGTCAGCAGCGCCTGCAGATACAGCGGCGACACGCTCTTCGCATCGGCCGGATAGCGCCACACCCCTTCGGCATCGGCGAAGGCGCGCAGCGGCGTGCCATCGCTGGCCACCACCAGCGTGCTGGTGTCGCGCGACTTCGGCAGCGGCGGCGGAAAGGCGACGTCCAGCGCCAGCAGCAACGCCAGCAGTGCCGCCGTACCCCAACGCAACCACGGCCAGCAGCGGGAAACGACGGCGCCGGTCCGGGGGAAGCGGGCGCGCCTCCCCCGTTGCTGCGGCTCAGCGGCTCGGCCCACTCACGCTCCGCCTGTTGCTGGGGTTGAACCGGTTCATGGCTGCACCACGGTGATCGTGGTCGGGTTGCTGCGGCCCACGCCACGCAGGTCGGGACGGTACATGTCCTCGGCCAGCGGCGGCGGCACCGTGTAGGTGCCCGGTGTGACCGCGCGCACCAGATAGAACACGTGGGCCTTGCCGCCACGTGGGAGATTCAGCGCCGCCACATAGCGGTCGTCACGGAACTCCTCGTGCTTGACGTCGGCCGCACGCGCGCGGTCGCTGATCTCCACGCCATCCACCACCACGTCGGCCCACTGCTTGGCATCGCCCAGGTTGAAGTTCTCGATCTCCAGGCCGGCCGGCAGCAGATCGGTGACCAGGGCGTCGGGCATGGAGACGTTGGCGGTGATGCCCAGCCGCACAATCAGCGCCTCGCCCTCCTTCAGCGGCCGCGGCGTCCACGGCTTGCCGTCGGTGCCGTACCAGCTGCGCTCGATACCGATATGGGTGTTGTCCGGCGCCGGTGCCTGCCGCGGGATGCCCGCCACGTCCAGACTGGCGAACATCGGCGCCTCACCCTGCGGCGAGAAACGCACGCCCTGTGCCAGCTGGGCCATGTCGAACACGCGCGCGAACACCTTGCGCGCCTCGATGTTCTCGACCTTGCCACCGATGGCCAGCTCACCGGACACCAGCTTCTTCTGGTTGGCCATCAAGGCCTTGCCCAGCCGTGCCAGCGCCACCTGTTCCTGCGTGCTCAGCCACAGCCAGCCGCTGTTGCGGCGCGCATCCAGCTCGCGACCGAGGTTGACCACGCGTGCGTCGTACTCCGGCTTGGCCAGCCCGCGCTCATGCAGCAGTGCGATCATCAACGCGTCATCGCGCAGCGGGCTGCCGTAGTCGCCGAACCACGCCGGGCGATCCGTGCCCGGCCTGGCGAAGCCGGCCGCGATCGCCGCCTGGCCGCGCTTGCTGTCGCCCTGCAGCGACAACGCCACGCCCAGATGCACCAGCGACAGGCCGGTCACCGCCTTGGAGCGCTCGTTGTCCCACAGCGTGCGCAGCGTGCCCAGCGGTGCGCGATTGACCCGTGCCAGCACGTAACCGGAGTAGGCCTGGTTGGCGAATTTCAACGCATCGCGGCGGTCCTGGCCGTAGAACTGGTTGCCGCCGCTGAGCAGGTCTTCGCTGATCCGGTTCAGCGCCTTCTGCAGCACGTTCTCCGGCACCGCGAAACCGGCCTCCTTAGCATCGAGCAGGAACTCGGCGATATACGGGGTCAGCGCCGGATTGATGTAGTCGTCGCTGCCCCACATCGAGAAGTTGCCGTTGGCTACCTGCATCGAGGCCAGCCGCCCGAACGCACCTTCCATGCGCTCGTTGCGGGCCTTGGCATCGAGCCCGTCGGCACCGAGCATGCTTGAGGTGGCCTGATCCAGCAGCAGGGCCGCATAGCCCTTGCTGGTGGTCTGCTCGGCGCAGCCGTAGGGATAGTTCAGTGCCCCTTGCAAGGCCGATGCGAACGGGATCGGTGGCAGGGCGCTGACCAGCATGCGGGCGTTGACCGAACCGGCCATCAGGCCACTGGCCGATCCGCTGTCCAGGGTGACCGCCGCCAGCGGATCGAGCGTGCGCGTCTGCGAGCGCAGCACCTGCGGCCACGCCGCGCGTACCGGCAGGTCGTAGCGGCGGTCCACCTTGAAACCGTTGCCCTCCACCCGTACCCGCACCTTGGCCACGCTGTAGCCCTCCTGCGCGGTCAACGGGAAGCTCACCGTGCTCTTGGCCTCGACGCCGAGCTGCAGCTTGCGGCTCGCCTCGGCGATGCCCAGAGGACCTTCACCTTCCACGCGGACCGCGAACTCGCCGGGTTTGCCGGTGAAGTTCTGCACGTCCAGGGTGACCGTGCTGCGGTCGCCTGGCGCCATCACCCGCGGCATGCTCGCTTCGGCCAGGATCGGCGCGCGCACCAGCGTTTCCACATCGCGGTTGCCGTAGCGGTCATCGGCGTAGACCAGCGCCGAGACCCGCAGGGTGCCGTTGAAATCGGGTACCCGCAGCGTGACCCGCGCGTTGCCCCTGGCATCGAGCGCCACCGGCCCGGAGAACAGATCCACGGTCTGCACCCGCGCGGTCGGGCGTTTGGCCTGCGGCAACGCCGCCAGCGCCATGTCACCGCCGAACTTCAGCTTGCCGCTGTTGCCCTCGAAGCTCTCGATCACCCGGCCATAGATGTCATAGGCATCCACGCCCAGGCGCCGCTGCGCGAAGAAGTGCGCCGGGGCATCGGGCACCGGGAAACGGGTGATGTTGAGGATGCCCACGTCCACCGCCGATACGGTGACATGCGCCGGTTTGCCGGCCAGCTCCGGCGCACTGACGGTCACCGTCATCGGCTGTTCCGGACGCATCTGTTTAGGCGCCACCAGCCCCACCGCCACCCGACGGTCGCCGCGCTCGATCGGCACATGCGCCACGCCGACCGCGCGTGCCGGGGTGATCTTGCTCGGTGCGCTGCCGCCACGGAACACCAGCGCGGTGACGTAGACGTCATGCCGCTCCCAGTCTTTGGTGACCGGAATTTCGAAGGTGCTGCCCGGTTTGGCGTCGATGTCCTGCACATACAGCATGTGGTCGCTCTCGACCATCAGTACGCCACGGCCGGCATGCGGCGGGGTGACCGTCACCTTGAGCGTATCGCCGGCGCGGTAGGCGGTCTTGTCCAGCGCCAGCTTCACCTTGTCCGGACGCGCGTCCAGGCCGCGGTTGTCGTCCTCCCAGCTCCAGCCGGCACGGAACGGATAACGCAGGGTCAGACCGGTGGCCGGGTCGAACACATCCACCCGGTACTCGCCCCATTCCACTGGAAAATCGAAGCGCATGGCGGTGCTGCCGGCGTCGAGGGTGCGGGTTTCCTTGTTCTCGAAACGACGGGTGAAATCGTAGTCCCAACGGTCGTCGGTATAGCTCCAGTGGTAGTCGCGCAGTTCGCGGACCAAGGTGACCTTCAGGCCCTTGGCCGGTTGCGCCTTGCCCTCGGCATCCACCCGCAGCAGTTCGAAACGCGCATTGGCGTTGGCATCGGCCCCCTCCTTGTCATCGAACAGCGGCCGCAGCGCGACCAGCGCCGGCGCCGGCCACAGCACCCGCTTGAGCGTGCGGGTCACGGTACGGCCACCGCTTTCATAGACGCTGCCCGACACCACCGCCGCCACCGGCGTGCCCTTGCCCACCTCGGCCGGCAGCGCGATGTCCTGGCGCAGCTTGCCGTCGGCCGGCAGCGTGGTATCGATCACATCGTTGGCTTCGCGCGGCAGCGACACGGTCGGATCACCGAAGAACCAGCCCGGCATCGACTCCAGCGGATGCTGCTCCACCGCCACCGCCAGCCGCGCGGTGAAACGGTTGCCATCGGCCGGGGCGCCATACAGATAGGCCGCATCGGCCTGCAGTTTGAGCGGCTCGCCCGGTTTGAGCGTGGCCTGCGCGCTGCCCAGGTCCAGCTTCATCCGCTCGGGCAGGAACTCCTCGATGCGCAGGGTCATGCCCTGCACCGCGTCCTTGCTGGCCGGGTCGGTGCGGAACTCCACCTGCCAGCGCCCGGTCGGCGCTTCAGCCGGAATCACCTGTTCGAACGCAAAATAGCCCTGTTCGCCCGGCTGCAGACGGGTTTCGCGGAACGTCTTGCCATCGGGCTGCTTCAGACGCAGGAATACCGGCTGGCTGCCCGTGGCCGGACCGCGCAGCATCCGCCCGTCGTTGTCGCGCAGCAGCGCCGAGATCCGCACGGTTTCGCCCGGGCGATACAGGTCACGCCCGGACCAGGCGAACACATCGAAGTTGGCGTTCTGGCGCCCGGCCACCGCGAACTCGCTCAGGTCCAGCGCCGGCTGGTTGAACGGCAGCATGGTGGTGTCGCTGCCACTGCTGGCCACCAGTACGTGGGCGGCATCGAGGGTGTAGTTCAGCAGCGCATTGCCGTTGGTGTCGGTCTGGCCCTTGAGCACCACCTCGCCCTTGCCGTCGAGCACGCGCAGCTGCACGCTCCGCGCCGGCGCACCGCTGGCCAGCGAGGCGGTATGCACGAACAGCGTGTCCTTGTAGGCGCGCGTGTGCAGGCCGATATCGCTGACGGTGAAGAAGGAGGTGTCGTATTCGCTTTCGAAGCTGCCGGTGCGTTTCATCACCGCGAAGTACAGGCCGGGCTGCTGCAACTCCCTCACGTCCTGGATCGGCAGGTAGGTCAGCACCCGCTCGTTCTGTTTGCCGCCCAGCACGAAGCGGTTGACGTAGACCGGCTCGGCCAGCTGCGACAGCGGGGTCTTGTCGCCGTAGTCGCTGTCCAGCTCCCAGCTGCCGCGACGGCCGCCGCGCTGGTACTGGCCGAAGAAGGTCGACAGATCCTTTTCGCGCACGCGCAGGAACTCGACATCCACTTCCGGCACGTTCACCGAAACCACCGGCAGGCCGCGGCTGTCCTTGGCCGGCAGCACGCTGCCCTGCGACGCGAAGCCGACCGCCGGATCCAGCGCGCCGGTGAACACCTTCTGCCGCACCTCGGTGCCGAGCCGGCTGCCATCGGCGGCCAGCAGATCCGGCGAGATGACCAGCGTGTATTCACGGGCCGCTTCCACATAGGGGTAGCGCAAGGTCTTGCCGTCATCGGACAGTGACCAGCTGCTGTCGGCGTTGCCAACCTTCTCTTCAAAACGCAGCAGTTTGTCGAAATCCTGGGTGCCGACCAGCGGCCGCGAGAACTCCACCGCCAGCGCCAGACCGTCGCCGCCCTTCTGGTCCGGCCAGGCCCGCAGCATGGCAAAGCCCTTCACCTGCTCCTGCGTGGCCTGGATCGCCTCGCCGCTGGCGCCGGGCAGCTGTCCGGCCGGATTGCGCTTGCATGCGCCCAGCACCAGCACCAGCAGCGCGAGCAGCATTACCCCCTTCCATGTCGAGTGCCCCACACTGCGGCCCGGCGATCCCTTCCTGTCCATTGCGATACTCCCCAGAGGTCGGCCCGAGTATAAGCAAAGCCCGGTTACCGCCCGGACACAGCACTTCCCGGATAGCGGAAAGCCCGGCAACAGGCCGGGCTTTCATCTGCGGCAAACGCCGGCACCTTCAGGCCGCCGCGGCCGTCGCTCAGAAGCTGTCGCCGGGCACCCGCACCCAGCCTTCCATCAGGATCCGGGCGCTGCGGCTCATCACCGCCCTGGTGACGGTCCACTGCCCGTCAACCTGTGTCACCGACGCGCCGACAGCCAGCGTGCCGGAAGGATGGCCAAAGCGCACCGCATCGCGCGGGCCGCCACCGGCGGCCAGATTCACCAGCGTGCCCGGCACCGCGGCGGCCGTGGCGATGGCCACCGAGGCGGTGCCCATCATCGCGTGGTGCAGCTTGCCCATCGACATCGCGCGCACGTTGAGGTCGATGTCCGCCGCGCCGACCGTCTTGCCACTGCTGGAAACGTAGTCGGCCGCCGGGGCGACGAAGGCCACTTTGGGCGTGTGCTGGCGGGTGAGCGCCTCCTCCGGCGTCTGGATCAGGCCCATGCGCAGCGCGCCGGCCACCCGGATGGCCTCCAGCTTCGCCAGCGCCGCCTCGTCCCCGTTGATCGCCGGCTGCAGCTCGGTGCCGCTGTACCCCAGGTCGGCGGCATTGACGAACACGGTGGGAATGCCGGCGGTGATCATCGTCGCCGGCAGCGTGCCGACACCCGGCACGTCCAGCGCATCGACCAGGTTGCCGGTCGGGAACATCGCGCCCTCGCCTTCGCCCTCATCGGCCGGATCAAGGAACTCCAGCACGATCTCCGCCGCCGGGAAGGTGACCCCGTCCAGCTCGAAGTCGCCGGTTTCCTGCACCTGGCCATTGCTGACCGGCACATGGGCAAGGATGGTCTTGCGGATGTTCGCCTGCCAGATCCGCACCACGCAGACGCCATCGGCCGGCACCCGCGCCGGATCGACATAGCCGGCCTGCAGCGCGAACGCGCCGGCGGCGGTGGACAGGTTGCCGCAGTTGCCGGACCAGTCGACGAAATCGCTGTCGATGGCGATCTGGCCGTAGAGGTAGTCCACGTCATGGCCCGGCTGGCGGCTGGGCGAGAGGATCACGCACTTGCTGGTGGAGCTGGTCGCCCCGCCCATGCCATCGGTCTGCTTGCCGTACGGATCGGGCGAACCGATCACCCGCTGCAGCAGGCGGTCCCGTGTGACACCCGGCACGCGTGCGGCCTCGGGCAAATCCTCAAGACGGAAGAACACGCCCTTGGAGGTGCCGCCACGCATATAGGTGGCGGGGATGCGGATCTGGGGGATGGCGGACATGCTCGGGATTCCTTGCTTGCGGGTGACGGGACGGACGGGAACAACGCTCCTTGCCCGGCGCCCTCCACGAGAGGAAGGGCGCCGGGTGCGTCAGGCGTGGGAAGCTTCCAGGAAGTCCTGCGCGAAGCGCTGCAGCACGCCACCGGCCTCGTAGATCGCCACTTCCTCGTCCGAATCCAGACGGCAGGTCATCGGCACCTTCAGCACCTCACCGTTGCGACGGGTGATGACCAGGGTCAGGTCCGTGCGCGGGGTGCGCAGGCCGATCACGTCATAGGTCTCGGTGCCGTCGATGCCCAGCGTGTTGCGGTTGGTGCCCGGCTTGAACTCCAGCGGCAGCACGCCCATGCCGATCAGGTTGGTGCGGTGGATGCGCTCGAAGCCTTCGGCGGCAATCGCCTCCACACCGGCCAGACGCACGCCCTTGGCCGCCCAGTCGCGCGAGCTGCCCTGGCCGTAGTCGGCACCGGCGATGATGATCAGCGGCTGCTTGCGTTCCATGTAGGTCTCGATCGCCTCCCACATGCGCATCACCTTGCCTTCCGGCTCCACCCGCGCCAGCGAGCCCTGCTTCACGCTGCCGTCCTCGTTGCGCACCATCTCGTTGAACAGCTTCGGGTTGGCGAAGGTGGCGCGCTGCGCGGTGAGGTGGTCGCCACGGTGGGTGGCGTAGGAATTGAAGTCCTCTTCCGGCAGGCCCATCCTGGCCAGGTACTCGCCGGCCGCACTGGACGGCAGGATCGCGTTGGACGGCGACAGGTGGTCGGTGGTGATGTTGTCCGGCAGCACCGCCAGCGGGCGCATGCCACGCAACGTGCGCTCGCCGGCCAATGCGCCTTCCCAGTACGGCGGGCGGCGGATATAGGTGCTGCGCGGGCGCCAGGCGTACAAGGGACTGACCTTCTCGCCATGCTCCACGCGCACGTTGAACATCGGGTTGTAGACCTTGCGGAACTGCTCCGGCTTCACCGCCGCCTTCACCACCGCGTCGATCTCGGCATCGGTCGGCCAGATGTCCTTCAGCCGCACCTCGTTGCCGGCGGTATCGATGCCCAGCACGTCCTTCTCGATATCGAAACGCACGGTGCCGGCGATGGCATAGGCGATCACCAGCGGTGGCGAGGCCAGGAAGGCCTGCTTGGCATACGGGTGGATGCGGCCGTCGAAGTTGCGGTTGCCCGACAGCACTGCCGTGGCGTACAGGTCGCGGTCGATGATCTCCTGCTGGATCGCCGGGTCCAGCGCACCGCTCATGCCGTTGCAGGTGGTACAGGCAAAAGCGACGATGCCGAAGCCCAGCTTCTCCAGCTCCGGCAGCAGGCCGGCTTCTTCCAGATACAGCTGTACGGCCTTGGAGCCCGGGGCCAGCGAGGACTTCACCCACGGCTTGCGGGTCAGGCCGCGCGCGTTGGCATTGCGCGCCAGCAGCGCGGCGGCGATCACGTTGCGCGGGTTGGAGGTATTGGTGCAGCTGGTGATGGCGGCGATGATCACCGCGCCGTCGGGCATCAGCCCCTGGGCTTGCTCGCCCTTGCCGCGCTCCAGCTTGGCTTCATCGGCGATGCCCCGCGCGGCCAGCTCGGCCACCGGCAGGCGCTTGTGCGGATTGCTGGGGCCGGCCATGTTGCGCACCACGCTGGACAGGTCGAACTCCAGCACGCGTTCGTATTGCGCGGTGGTCAGCGCGTCGGCCCACAGGCCGGTGGTTCTGGCGTAACTCTCGACCAGCGCGATCTGCGCTTCCTCACGTCCGGTCAGGCGCAGGTAGTCGATGGTCTGCGCATCGATGTAGAACATCGCTGCGGTGGCGCCGTATTCCGGACACATGTTGGAGATGGTGGCGCGGTCACCGATGGTCAGTGCCGCAGCACCTTCGCCGAAGAACTCCAGCCAGGCACCGACCACGCGCTGGTTGCGCAGGAACTCGGTCAGGGCCAGCACCACGTCCGTGGCGGTGATGCCCGGCTGTGGCTTGCCGGTCAGCTTGACGCCGATGATGTCGGGCAGGCGCATCCACGAGGCGCGACCCAGCATCACGCTCTCTGCTTCCAGGCCACCCACGCCGATGGCGATCACCCCCAGCGCATCGACGTGCGGGGTGTGGCTGTCGGTGCCCACGCAGGTATCGGGGAAGGCTACACCGTCCTGCTGGTAGATCACCGGCGACATCTTCTCCAGATTGATCTGGTGCATGATGCCGTTGCCCGGTGGAATCACATCGACGTTCTCGAAGGCCAGCTTGGTCCAGTCGATGAAATGGAAGCGGTCCTCGTTGCGGCGGTCCTCGATGGCGCGGTTCTTGGCGAACGCGTCCGGATCGTAGCCACCGCATTCCACCGCCAGCGAGTGGTCCACGATCAGCTGCACCGGCACCACCGGGTTGACCTTGGCCGGGTCGCCGCCCTTGTCGGCAATGGCGTCACGCAGGCCGGCCAGGTCCACCAGCGCGGTCTGGCCGAGGATGTCATGGCACACCACGCGCGCCGGGAACCACGGAAAATCGAGGTCGCGCTTGCGCTCGATCAGCTGCCTGAGCGAATCGGTGAGCGTGGCCGGATTGCAACGGCGCACCAGGTTTTCGGCCAGCACGCGCGAGGTGTACGGCAGCGTGGCATAGGCACCGGGGGCGATGGCATCGACCGCAGCCTGTGCGTCGAAATAGTCCAGCGGGGTGCCGGGAAGGGGCTTGCGGTAGTCGGTGTTCATGGCGGGCCTGTGGAATCCGGGCTGGCTGGGCGGCACACGCCTGCGCGGTGCCTGCGAAAGCAGCGCTGCCAGCCGGCGATCGAAGCAGGCAGCAGCGCCACGGTGGTTTCAGGGGGCATCCTTCCCCGCGGGTGAAAAAACGCGGCCCCGCCCGCTGGCGCGGGCGAGGCCTGGCGGCGCGGTCAGCCGCGCTTGTCCAGCGGCACGAAGACCTGGTCTTCCGGGCCGGTGTAGTTGGCGCTGGGACGGATGATCTTGCCGTCGATGCGCTGCTCGATGATGTGCGCGCTCCAGCCGGCAGTACGGGCGATCACGAACAGCGGGGTGAACATCGCCGTCGGCACGCCCATCATGTGGTAGCTGACCGCGCTGAACCAGTCCAGGTTCGGGAACATTTTCTTGATGTCCCACATCACCGACTCCAGGCGCTCGGCGATGTCATACATCTTCATATTCTGCTGCTCGGCCGACAGCGCGCGCGCCACGTCCTTGATCACCTGGTTGCGTGGATCGGACACCGTGTAGACCGGGTGGCCGAAGCCGATCACCACTTCCTTGCGCTCCACCCGGGCCTTGATGTCGGCCTCGGCCTCGTCCGGCGTCTCGTAGCGCTTCTGCACCTCGAACGCGACTTCGTTGGCGCCGCCGTGCTTGGGCCCGCGCAGCGCGCCGATGCCACCGGTGATGGCGCTGTACATGTCGCTGCCGGTGCCGGCGATCACGCGGCAGGCGAAGGTGGAGGCGTTGAACTCATGCTCGGCGTACAGGATCAGCGAGGTATGCATCGCCTTGACCCACGACTCGCACGGCTGCTCGCCATGCAGCAGGTGCAGGAAGTGGCCACCGATCGAATCATCGTCGGTCTCCACGTCGATGACGCGGCCGTTGTGGCTCCAGTGGTACCAGTACAGCAGCATCGAGCCCAGGCAGGCCATCAGCTTGTCGGCAATGTCGCGCGCGCCCGGGTGGTTGTGGTCGTCCTTCTCCGGCGACACGCAACCCAGCACCGAAACGCCGGTGCGCATCACATCCATCGGATGCGCCGATGGCGGCAGCTCCTCCAGCGCGGCCTTGACCGCGGCCGGGATCCCCCGCAGCGATTTCAGCTTGGCCTTGTAGGCACGCAGTTCGGCCTTGTTGGGCAGCTTGCCGTGCACCAGCAGGTGGGCGATCTCCTCGAACTCGCTAGTATTGGCCAGGTCCAGGATGTCGTAGCCGCGGTAATGCAGGTCGTTGCCGCTGCGGCCGACGGTGCACAGCGCGGTGTTGCCGGCGGCGGTGCCGGACAGGGCGACGGACTTCTTGGGCTTGAAAGCCGGTGCGGCGGTTTGCTCTGACATGGTGTTTACCTCCGGGGAAACGGGTTCACGGTTCAATCTGGATTGCGGTCGTTCATGCGCATGGTCTGCTCCAGCAGCCGTTGCAACATCGCGATCTGCCGGTTCTGTTGCTCCACCAGCTGCGCCCAATCCTGCGAACGCAACAGGTCGAGCTTTTCATGGATCTGCAGCACTTCGAGTTCGGACTTGATGTTGACCTGGTAGTCGTTCTCGGCATGCATCCGGTCCACGGCCGCCTGCCGGTTCTGGCTCATCATGATGATCGGCGCCTGCACGGCCGCCAGGCAGGACAGCACCAGGTTCAGCAGAATGTAGGGATAGGGATCGAACGCCTTGGCCAGCACGGCACTGTTGACCAGCATCCAGATCACCAGCACCACGCCGAAGCAGATGATGAACCGCCAGCTGCCCCCGACCGACGCCACTTTGTCCGCGACCCGCTCGCCGAGGCTGCGGGTTTCGCGGAATTCACGCACCACGTTGCGCGCCACCTGACGCCGCGAGATGAAACGTTCAACCACGTTGCGCTCCTCCGGCGGCAACTGGTCAAGCTCCTTCTGCAACAGCTGGCGGGCGGTTTCACGCCGGTCCACGCGGGCGGCATGGGAGGAATGGGCAGCACTGGTCGCCATGGCGGAAAACTCAGTTGATCGATGAAGACCCGATCATGCGCCCTTGCCGGCGAACACCTTGTCCAGGCTGCGTTCGAAGGCGTGGTAGCCGATACGGTCGTACAGCTCCTCGCGGGTCTGCATGGTGTCCACCACATTGCGCTGGTGGCCGTCGCGGCGGATGGCCTCGTACACGTTCTCGGCGGCCTTGTTGGCCGCACGGAACGCCGACAGCGGGAACAGCTGGATCGCCACGCCGGCCGAGGCCAGTTCGTCGCGACTGAACAGCGGCGTGGCGCCGAATTCGGTGATGTTGGCCAGCAGCGGCACTTTCACCGCGTCGGCGAAGCGCTTGTAGGTTTCCAGATCGTAGGCGGCCTCGGCGAAGATGCCGTCGGCACCGGCCTCGACGCAGGCGATGGCCCGCTCGATGGCCGCATCCACGCCCTCCATCTGGATCGCATCGGTGCGGGCGATCAGGAAGAAGTCCGGATCGGTCTTGGCATCGGCGGCGGCCTTCACCCGGTCGACCATCTCACCCTGGCTGACGATCTCCTTGCCCGGACGGTGGCCGCAGCGCTTGGCACCGACCTGGTCCTCGATGTGGCAGGCGGCCCCGCCGGCCTTGATCAACGACTTCACGGTGCGGGCAATGTTGAACGCGCTGGGCCCGAAGCCGGTATCGATATCCACCATCAGCGGCAGGTCGCAGACATCGGTGATGCGGCGCACGTCGATCAGCACGTCCTCGAGCGTGTTGATGCCCAGATCCGGCAGCCCCAGCGAACCGGCGGCGACACCGCCACCGGACAGGTAGATGGCGCGGTAGCCGGCACGCTTGGCCAGCAGGGCGTGGTTGGCGTTGATGGCGCCGATCACCTGCAGCGGGGATTCGGCGGCCAGGGCGGCGCGGAACGCGGCGCCAGCGGAAGAAAGGCTCATGGGGGGCTCCTGTCCTGGCGGAGGCGAGGTGCCATTCCGCGATGGCGCCCAATCTGTCACCATCGCAATCATTGATCAATCTTGATTCAACAAATCAACCTATTGAACACGTCATGTCCGAACACTCCGGCCCCGAACTGATTCCCGCCAGCGACGCCTGCGCGCTGCTGGGGATCAGTACCGCCACCCTGTACGCCTATGTCAGCCGCGGCCAGCTCAGCTCACGTCCCGGTCCGGACGCGCGCAGCCGGATGTATCTGCGCGCGGAAGTGGAACGGCTGGCACGCCGCAAGCAGGCCGGACGCGGCGCCGCGCGCGGGGCGGCACAAAGCCTGGATCGCGGGCTGCCGGTGCTGGAGACACGGATCTCGCTGATCCGTCCGGATGCGCCGTATTACCGCGGCCGCTCGGCCGTCACCGCCGCGCGCAGCGGCGCCACGCTGGAGGACATCGCCCGCCTGCTGTGGGAAGGCGAGGAACAGGATCCGTTCGCCGCCTCGGTGCCGGATGTCTGGCCCGAGCGCATCGCGCCGTTGGCCCTGGACAGCTCGCTGCCGCCACTGGAGCGGGCGATGGCCTGCCTGCCGCTGCTGGCCCTGGAACACCGGCAATCGCACAACGCCGCCGCACCGGTACGGCGCGAAGTGGCGGCGATGCTGCTGCGGCAGAACGCCGCGCTGCTGGTCGGCACCCAGCCCGATGCGCGGCCGGTGCATCGCCTGCTAGCCGACCACTGGCAGCCCGGTGATGCCGGTTTCGCCGAGGTGGTGCGCTCTGCGCTGGTGCTGTGCGCCGATCACGAACTGAATGTGTCCGCGTTCGCCGCGCGCGTGGTCGCCTCCACCGGCGCACACCTGCACGCGACCGTGTGTGCCGGACTGGCGGCGATGTCCGGACCGCGCCACGGCGGCGCCACCGCGCGTGCGTATGCGCTGCTGTGCGATGCCGAGGCCAGCGGCGCGCCGGCCGGCTTCATCGCCGAACGCTGGCGGCGCGGCGACGAGCAGCCCGGCTTCAATCACGTGCTGTATCCCGATGGTGATCCGCGCGGGGCCGAAGTGCTGCGCCAGCTGCGGGCGTTGCGCGGTGACTGCCCGCGCATGCGGCATGTGGAGACGGTGCTGGCGACCACCGCCGAGCACAGTGGCCAACATCCCAACATCGACGGCCTGCTGGCGGCGATCTGCTATGTCTACGCGCTGCCGGCGACCCATGCGCTGGTGATGTTCGCCAGCGCGCGCCTGACCGGCTGGCTGGCGCATGCACTGGAACAACAGGCGCTGGGCACGCTGATCCGGCCGCGTGCGCGTTACAGCGGACGCGCACCGGGCGACCACGACTGAGCTGTCGCGAGGACTGGGCGGCGACAACGGTCCCGCCCGCCATCCCCACTCAGCCCTGTCGCTGAGCCCACGCTTGGATGATCGCGGCGATCGCGCCCACGCCATCGGTCAACGCCGCCGGGCCCGGCTGCAGGATCAGCGGCGACTTGATCTCGTGCAGTTCGCCGTCGCGCACCGCGGTGATCGCCTCCCAGCTCGGGCGCGCCGCGACTTTCTCCGGGCGGAATTTCTTGCCGCACCACGAACCGATGATGATCTCCGGGTTGCGCGCGATCACCGGATCACCGTCAGCCAGAATCCGGGCCTTGGCCAGCGGCTCGCGCGACAGCTCCGGAAACACATCGATACCGCCGGCGATCTCCACCAGCTCGGCGCCCCACTGGATGCCGGTGATGATCGGCTCGTCCCATTCCTCGACATAGACGCGCGGCCGCCGCGGCAACGTCGCCGCCTGCGTGGCGATGGCATCGAGCCCGCGCTGCAGCTGGTCGGCATAGTCGTACGCCCGTTGCGCCACCCCGACCAGCGCACCGAGCCGGCGGATGTAATCGAGGATGCCGGCGACGCTGCGGTGATTGGAAATCCACACCTCCACGCCGTTGCGGATCAGCTCGGCGGCGATATCGGCCTGGATATCGGAAAAACCGATGGCCAGATCCGGCTGGAGCTTGAGGATCTCATCCACCTTGGCACTGGTGAAGGCGCTGACCTTGGGCTTGTCGCGCCGCGCCTGCGGCGGCCGCACGGTGAAACCACTGATCCCGACGATACGGTCCTGCTCGCCCAATGCGTACAGCGTTTCGGTCGGCTCTTCGGTCAGGCAGACAATGCGGCGCGGGCCGATCATGGGCTTGCGAACTCCGTGGTATCGACGAATACCGCCGGGCTGTTCCACGGGTGATGGGCGGCGATGCCGTCCTCCAGCAACCGTTGCAGGCGCGCGGCATCACGCGGGATGCAGAACTCCAGACGCACACTGGCTTCGCGCACCAGCGCGCCGGGCTGTCCGATAGCGCTGTGCGTGCCTGGCAGCACGCGGAACTGCTCCTGCCCCGGTGCCGATTCCCACATGCCGTGCGAATAACCTCCGGCGGACAGATCGTCCACTGCCAGGATCGCGTCCTTGAGCGCCTGCAGATGCGCCGGCGGTACGAACACGGTGATGCGGTAGAGCGGATGCAGGGTCATGAGTCTGACCGCCAATGACCTGGACGACGCGCCAAGACGCCTCCGCCCGGCGCGGCGCTGCAAATCCGCGAGGTCACCACTGCGCCGCGCATCACCGGCTCACGGGTACAGCAGCTGCTTGCTCCAGCTGCCGCCGGCATCAGCTTCATAGCACCAGCGTTCGTGCAGGCGGAAGTCGGCGCCGTACCAGAACTCGATGCGTCGCGGCACCACGCGGATGCCGCCCCAGCCGTCGGGGCGCGGCACTTCGCGTCCTTCGAAGCGCGCCTCGAAACTGGCCAGCCGCTGCTCGAACTCCTCGCGCGAGGCCAGCGGCTGCGATTGCGCCGAGGCCCAGGCGCCGATCTGGCTCATACGCGGCCGTGTGGCGAAATAGGCATCGGCTTCGGTGGCCGATACCAGCTGGGCATCACCTTCCACCCGCACCTGGATGCCGGCCTCGCGCAGGCTGCGCCACAGAAACAACAGCGCGACCTGCCGGTTTTCGTGCAGTTCGCGGCCCTTGCGGCTGTCCAGATGGGTGTAGAACACGAAACCGCGCTCATCGAAGGCTTTGAGCAGCACGGTGCGTGCCGATGGACGGCCGTCGATATCGGCGGTGGCCACCGTCATCGCCGTGGCATCGATTTCCTGGCTGGCCTTGGCCTCCGCGAACAGCGAGGCGAAGGTGGCAAGCGCTTCTGCGTAAAGATCGGTCATGGCTCCACTTCGAACAGCACGGGTTTGGGCTATTGTGGCGCCATGTCACCGGTTCCGCACCGTTTCTCCGTCCGCCGCTTCGCCGATACGCTGGTCACACAGGCCCTCGACGACGCGCTATGCAGCGGCAGGACCACCCCGATCCTGGCGATCAGCGGGTTGCAGGGCAGCGGCAAATCCACGCTGGCCGCACAGGTGGTGGAGCTGGCCGGCGGCCGCGGCCTGCGCGCGGCGGCGCTGTCCATCGATGACACCTACCTCACCCGTGCCCAGCGCCAGCGTCTGGCCGATCGCGTGCATCCGCTGCTGGCCACGCGCGGCCCGCCCGGCACCCACGATCTTCCATTGGCCTTGGATACGCTCGATGCCGCCAGCAGCGGACAACCATTCCACCTGCCGCGCTTTGACAAACTGGCCGATGAGCGGGTGGACGAAGCGCAGTGGGAACGGATCGACGGCCGCCTGGACCTGCTGGTGTTCGAAGGCTGGTTCCTGGGCACCCCGGCCGAACCGGAGGCGGCGCTGCAGACACCGCTGAACGCGCTGGAACGCGAGGCCGACGCTGACGGGCGCTGGCGGCACTGGTGCAACCAGACCCTGGCCGATGACTATCCGGCGCTGTGGCGGCGCTTCGATCGCCTCTGGTTCCTGCAACCACCGGGGTTTGCGGTGGTGCCGCAGTGGCGCTGGCAGCAGGAACAGGCGCTGCAACAGGCGGCCCCCGGCCGCAGCGGCATGAGCCGCGCGCAGCTGGAACGCTTCGTGCAGTTCTACGAGCGGATCAGCCGGCAGGCCTTGCGCACCCTGCCGGCTATTGCCGACCGCGTGATCGCGCTGGACGCGCACCGGCGGCCACTCCAGGCGTAGGAACCGACGGTCACCGCTCGAACCACGCGCCTACGCCAGCGGCCGCCTCACTCGACCAGGAACGTGATCCGCAGGTTGACCCGCCACTCGATGATGTTGCCCTGCCCGTCGGTGACCGCCTTGGTCTCGCTGATCCACGCGCCCTGGATGCCCTTGACGGTCTCGGCCACCTTCTTCAGACCCGAGCGCACCGCCTCCTCCACGCTGGTCTTGGACGAGGCGCTGACTTCGATGATTTTCGCTACAGACATGCCCTGCTCCTTGGTTGCACCACGAACCATTCGTGGAAGGGCAGAGCTTGGCTGCTACCTTGTTAACGCACCGACACGAGGTGCTAGCATCGATCCGCTATGAATCCAGCCCCCAACCTCATTCTGGTCGGCCCGATGGGGGCCGGGAAAACCTGCATCGGCCGGCGTCTGGCCGAGCGCTTCGGGCTGGAATTCGTCGATGCCGACCAGGCCATCGTCGATGACACCGGCTCCAGCATTCCCGCCATTTTTGACAACCTCGGCGAGCCCGGCTTCCGCGTGCATGAAAAGCGCGTGCTCGGCGCGCTGCTGCAACGCGGTGGCCAGCTGATTTCCACCGGTGGCGGCGCCGTGCTAGATGCCGACAACCGCCGGCTGATCCGGCAGCGCGGTTTTGTCGTCTACCTGCGGGTCAGCGTCGCCTCGCAGCTGGCACGCCTGCAGCGCGACAAGACCCGCCCGCTGTTGCAGCGCGATGACCGCGAGCAGGTGCTTCACGAGATGGCGGCCTTCCGCGATCCGCTGTACCGCGAAGTGGCCGACCTGACCATCGATACCGACCTTTACACCCCCGCCGAAGCGACCGCCCATGCCGTGGTGCGGCTGGCCGCGCTCTGGCAGATTTCGGAACTTCCCGCATGACCCCCGCTGCTCCCCCTACCGTCGATGTCGGCGGTGAACGCCCTTACCGGATCCACATCGGTCCTGGCCTGCTGGCCCGGGGCGAACTGCTGGCCGATGTCATCCGCGGCCGCCACGTACTGCTGGTCAGCGACGACACCGTCGCCCCGCTGTATCTGGCGCAAGTGCAGGCCGCACTGCTGGCTGCACGCCCGGCGCTGAAGATCGGCCAGCACCTCATCCCGGCCGGCGAAGCCTCCAAGACGCTGGCGAGCTTCGGCGGCGTGATCGAGGCGCTGGCGACGCTGGGCGCCACCCGCGACGCCTGCGTGCTGGCGCTGGGTGGGGGCGTGGTCGGCGACCTGGCCGGGTTTGCCGCCGCCTGCTGGATGCGCGGCGTGGATTGCGTGCAACTGCCCACCACCCTGCTGGCGATGGTCGATTCCTCGGTCGGCGGCAAGACCGCGGTGGATATCGCCCAGGGCAAGAACCTGGTCGGGGCCTTCCATCCGCCGCGCGCGGTGATCGCCGATACCGCCGTGCTGCGCAGCCTGCCGCTGCGCGAGCTGCGTGCCGGGTTGGCCGAAGTGATCAAGTACGGTGCGATCCGTGACCTGGAGTTCTTCCAGTGGCTGCAGAGCGAGCGCGACGCACTACTGGCCGGCGAGGACGCCGCGCTGGCGCAGGCCATCGCCCGCAGCTGCGAACACAAAGCGCAGATCGTCGAACGTGATCCGCTGGAAAAGGGCGAGCGCGCCCTGCTCAACCTCGGTCACACCTTCGGCCATGCCATCGAGACCGCACAGGGCTATGGCGCACCGGGCAACAACAACCTCAACCATGGCGAAGCCGTGGCCGTGGGCATGGTGCTGGCCGCGCGCCTGTCGGCGGCACTGGGCATGGCCGAGGCGGCCGACACCGACCGCCTGCGCGAACTGCTGCTGTCCTATGGCCTGCCGGTGGACATCCCCGCCGGGCTGGCGCCGGAAACGCTGCTGGCCCATATGCGGCTGGACAAGAAGAACATCGCCGGCCGCCTGCGGCTGGTGCTGTGGCGGGGCATCGGCCGGGCCGAAGTGGTGCCGGATGTGGACGAAGCCGCGGTGCTGGCGATCCTCCAGCCGGGCTGAGCCCATCCGGCAACGGGCAGCGGACACCGACGAACGGGCCCCAGACCCTGCGCCGTGGGCGGGCGCTCCTGCGGTGGCGGACAACCGCCCCCGCTGCGGCTGAAATCCGCCGCAGCGGCTACAATCGGCGGCATGCGTGTCCTCCTGCAACAGCCGCCCAGCGGCAACGAAGCCCCCCGCTATGTCCAGCTGTCCCTGGTGGCCGACCTGCTCGGCGGCTGGGAACTGCTGCGTGAAAGCGGCCAGATCGGCGGCCGCGTGCAATTGCGCCGCGAACTTTTCCTGCAGCAGGACGACGCCCTGCAAGCCTTCGAGAAGGCACGCGATGCGCAGCTCAAGCGCGGCTTCCAGCTGATGTTCGCCAGCGGCCAGCCACAACCCTGATCCCGCATCCCCACAGGACGCCCCGCGCGTTCATGCGTCTACCTTTATCCAGGAGTTCATGTGACCAGCCCACTTCGCAACGACCGCTTCCTGCGCGCCCTGCGCCGCGAGCCTGTGGACTGCACCCCCGTCTGGCTGATGCGCCAGGCCGGCCGTTACCTGCCGGAATACCGCGCCACCCGCGCCCGCGCCGGCAGCTTCCTGGCCATGGCCAAGAACCCGGACATCGCCTGCGAAGTCACCCTGCAGCCGCTGGAGCGCTTCGATCTGGACGCGGCGATCCTGTTCTCCGACATCCTCACCATCCCCGATGCGATGGGTCTGGAGCTGTATTTCGTCGACGGTGAAGGCCCCAAGTTCCGCCATCCGGTGCGCAGCGTGGCCGACATCGCCAAACTGGCGGTGCCGGACATGGAAACCGAGCTGCGCTATGTGATGGACGCGGTGCGGGTGATCCGCCGCCAGCTGGACGGCAAGGTGCCGCTGATCGGCTTTTCCGGCAGCCCGTGGACGCTGGCCTGCTACATGGTCGAAGGCGGCGGCAGCAAGGATTACGCGCGCATCAAGGCGCTGGCCCTGAACGAACCCCAGGCCCTGCACCAGCTGCTGGGCGTGGTCACCGACGCGGTGATCGCCTACCTGTCGGCTCAGCGCCTGGCCGGTGCGCAGGCGCTGCAGGTGTTCGACACCTGGGGCGGCGTATTGAGCCCGGCGATGTACCGCGAGTTCTCGCTGCCCTACCTTACCCGGATCGCGCACGAGCTGGACCGCGGCCAGGGGGCCGATCGCGCGCCGCTGATCCTGTTCGGCAAGGGCAACGGCCAGCACCTGGAAGCACTGGCCGCCAGCGGCACCGATGCGGTGGGCGTGGACTGGACCACCGAGCTGGGCGATGCGGTGCGCCGCACCGGCGGCCGGGTCGCGCTGCAGGGCAACCTGGACCCGGCCACGCTGTATGGCTCGCCCGAGGCGATCCGCCGCGAAGTGGGCGTGGTGCTGGACAGCTACCGTGACGGCAACGGCGGCTCACGCGAAGGCCATGTGTTCAACCTCGGCCACGGCATGTCGCCGGACATGAATCCCGAGCACGTCGCCGTGCTGGTGGATGCCGTCCACAGCCACAGCCGCCGCTGACATGCCTCTGCCCGCCACCGCGCTGATCCTGCTCCTGGTCACCGGCGCGGCGGCGGCCGGGGCCGCGGCTCCGCTGGCCGGCCGGTTCGGCCATGCCTACACCGCCACCGACGGCGAAACCGTCTGGACGATCACTCCGCATCGCGACGGCGACTACCGCGTGCAGCAGCCAGGCAAGCCCGAGGCTCCGGCCGCAGTGCTCGACGACAGCCAGCGCATCGCGTTCTGGCAGAAGATGGACTGGGACACGGCCACCGCCGCCGGGGCGAACTGCCTGCATTGGGGCGAGCCGGTCGCCGACTCGCTGCGGGACCTGTTCGACACCCCGCCGGCGGCCGCGCCGGTGCTGCGCCGCTCGCTGCTGTGCCACCTGCCCGGCCCCCAACGCGCACAGATCGGCTGGCTGGCCGACAACGCCAGCGACTGGTTCTATTACGACGCGCTGAGCGGGGTCATGGAAATCACACCGCTGCCATGAATCCGGCCGCTCCAGCCTCCGGCAACGCCACGCACCGGCCGCTGCTGTGGCTGGTATCGCTGGGCATCTTCATGCAGATGCTGGATTCGACCATCATCAACACGGCGTTGCCGGCGATGGCCCACAGCCTGGGGGAAAGCCCGCTGCAGATGCAGTCGGTGGTGTTCAGCTACGCACTTGCGGTGGCCAGCTTCATTCCCGCCTCCGGCTGGATCGCCGACCGCCTCGGTACCCGGCGCACCTTTCTGGCCGCGATCATCCTGTTCACGCTGGGCTCGCTGGCCTGCGCGCTGTCGCCCACGCTGCAGTGGCTGGTGGCCGCCCGCGTGCTGCAAGGCATCGGTGGAGCGATGCTGCTGCCGGTCGGGCGGCTAGCGGTGATGCGCTCGGTCCCGCGTGAGCAGTTCCTCGCCGCGATGAGCTTCATCGCCATTCCCGCGCTGATGGGGCCGCTGATGGGGCCGACACTGGGCGGCTGGCTGGTGGAAGTGGCCTCGTGGCACTGGATCTTCCTGATCAACCTGCCGATCGGGATGATCGGCTTCATCGCCGCGCTGCGGATCATGCCCGACCACCGCGCCCAGCAGAGGACCCGTTTCGACCTGCCCGGCTACCTGATGCTGGCGCTGGGCATGGTCGCGCTTTCGCTGGCGCTGGACGGCATCTCCGGCGTCGGCCCGGCCCACGCGCTGGTGATGCTGCTGGCGGTGATCGGCATCGCGGCCCTGGCCGGTTACTGGCTGCACGCCGCCGGCAGCGGCAACGCCCTGTTCCCGCTGTCGCTGTTCAAGGTTGTCAGCTTCCGGATCGGCATCCTCGGCAATCTGTTCTCGCGCATCGGCAGTGGTGCGATGCCGCTGCTGATTCCCCTGCTGCTGCAGGTGGGCCTGGGCATGAGCCCGATGAACGCCGGCATGCTGATGATCCCCGTGGCGCTGTCGGCGATGGTCGCCAAACGCGCGGCGGTGACGCTGGTGGAGCGCTTCGGCTACCGCCGCATCCTGATGCTCAATACGGTCTGCGTGGGACTGGCGATGGCCAGCTTCGTGTTCGTCACCCCGGAGCAGTCCCCGTGGCTGCGGTTGCTGCAGCTGGTCCTGTTCGGCACGTTCAATTCGATCCAGTTCACCGTGATGAACACCGTGACGCTGCGTGATCTGGATACCGCCCAGGCCAGCAGCGGCAACAGCCTGCTGTCGCTGGTGATGATGCTGGCCACCGGCTTCGGTGCCGCCGCAGCGGGCAGCCTGCTGGCGACCTTCGGCACCCACCTCAGCGGCGACGACGCGATGTCCGCGCTGCACGCCACCTTCGTCTGCGTCGGCGCGATCACCCTCAGTTCGACCCTGGTGTTCTGGCAGTTGCCGGACAACCACCCGGATCCGCGGGCGGTGGAAGAAGTGGTGGAATGATCACACCAGCGGTGGCACACCCGCCGCACTGCGCGGCCGCGCGGCCAGTACCTTGGCGATCTTGGCCAGCAGCAGCTGGGCGCTGACCGGTTTGCGCAGAAACCCGTCAAATCCCGCCTCCCTGGCTTGCTGCTCGGCCTCGCCATCCGAGCGCGCCGTCACCGCCACCAGCGGCATGTCATAGCCCAGCGTCCGCAACTGGCCGGCCAGCACCAGACCGTCGATGCCGGGCAGATCCAGATCCAGCAGCGCCACGTCGAACGCGCGCCAGCTGACCTCGGACAAGGCCGCCAAGCCGTGCGGCACGTGCACCACCTGGTGCCCGTTCACCGCCAGCAGGCCGCTGATGACCTGCGCGATCGTGGCGTCATCCTCCACCAGCAGCACCTGCAAGGGCGGCAGCGGTGCAGGGCCGGTGCCCGCCGCGCCGGCGGCGTCGACCGCCACCTGGCGCCAGGCCAGCGGCAACTGCACGCTGAAGCAGGTGCCCCGTCCCGGCACACTGTCCACCTCGATGCTGCCGCCCATCGCACTGACCAGCTCGTTGCAGATCGCCAGCCCCAGCCCGCTGCCGCCGTAGCGGGCCGCGGTACGTGCGCCATCGGCCTGCTCGAAGCGACGGAACAGACGCTTGCGCTGTTCGAAATTGATCCCCGGGCCGGTATCGCGGATATCGAACCGCACGCCGCGCCCCCCGTCCTGCAATGACACCTGCAGTACCACCGAGCCCTGGCCGGTGAACTTGATCGCATTGCTCAGCAGATTGAGCAGGATCTGGCGCAGACGCATGGCATCGCCGTCCACCTGGGTCAGGGCGGGCACGCTGCTGTCAACGCGGAATTCCAGCCCGCGACGCTGCGCCAGCGGCTCCATCAGCGCGCACACTTCTTCCAGCAGCTGCTGCAGATCAAGCGGCTGCTGCTGCAGTTCCAGCTTCCCGGCTTCGATCCGGGCCAGATCCAGCGCATCGTTGACCAGCCGCAGCAGGTGTTCGCCGGCGCGATGGATGGCCTCGGTGTAGCCGCGCTGGCGCTCGTCCAGTTCGGTGGAGAGCAGCAGCTCGCTCATGCCCAGCACGCCGGTCATCGGCGTGCGCACCTCATGCCCGAGCGTGGCCAGGAAACGGGTCTTGGCCAGCGACGCCTGCTCGGCCAGTTCCTGCTTGTGCAGCGCCAGCTGCCATTCGCTGCGGCGGCGCAGACGGCGCCGGTACAGCCAGGCAAACAGCAACAGCAGCAGCCCCACCACCACCGTCAGTACGATCACCCCGCCCAGACTGCGCCACCACGGCGGCTGCACATGCACGAGCCGCGTCTGCACTTCCGACCAGACGTTGTCGGAGGTCTTCGCCTGCGCCTGCAAGCGGTAGCTGCCCGGCGGCAGCTGCGAGAACACGCGCTCGCCCGCCGCGCCCACCTCCACCCAGTCCGGGTCATAGCCTTCCAGGCGGAAGCGGTAGGCGTTGGTCGCCGAATCGGCGAAAGACAGCAGCCGCGCGGTGATATGCAGATCGCGGTCCCCGTCCTCGATCTCCAGCGAACGCTGGTGGGTGAGGTCATGCTCGCTGTCGCCGCGGCGCACACTGACCCGTTCGATCACCAGCGGCGGCTGGCGGGTGGACGGCTTGACCCGCGTCGGATCGAACAGCACCACCCCCTCGGGCGTACCACCGGCGATCTGTCCGGTGGTCGCCTGGACCAGGGCGCGGCGCCGGAATTCCTGCCCCGGCAGGCCGTCATGCACGCCGTACAGGCGGATTGAACGGCTGGCCGGATCGATCCGCACCAGTCCGCGCGCACTGCTGGCCCAAGCCACGCCCTCGGCGTCCACCACCAGCCCCGCGGGCGCCAGCGCCGGAAATTCACGATCGGTGCCGACACTGTCCAAGCGGGAAAGCTTCTGTCCGTCCCACAGGTACTGGTCCATGCGCCCCAGCCCGGCCATCCACACCACACCGCTGTCGGTGGTGCGGAACACATATATCCGATCACGGGGACTACCGGGCACCGGCTCGAAACGCGCCAACGCCGGGTTCCATGCCATCAGTCCAGTCGCCGTGGCCAGCCACAGATGATCCTGTGGCCCGCAGCGCATGTCCTCCACCGGGGTGACCGGCAAGCCCGCCCCCCCCAAGGGCAGCGAACGCAGCACCCGCCCGTCGCCGTCACGCTGCTGCAGCCCGCCACGTTCGGAATAGATCCAGATCGTGCCGCCTTCGCAGATCTGCACCAGATCGCCATCGCCGGGCAAGGCCGGATCCGTGCTGTCCTCCCGGTACCAGCGCCGTAGGGCGCCGGTTTTCGGGTCATAGCGCACCAGCGCATCCAGACTGCCGATCCATACCCGCCCCTGGCCATCCTCGACCAGCGACTGCGGCCAGTTGTTGCCGTCGATACTTCGCACATGGTGCTCGACCGCACCGGTGGCCGGATCCAGCCGGTCCAGCGCGCCCCGGGTGCCGGTGATCCAGATGCCGCCGGAGGCCGATGGCGCCAGCGCCAGCGCGTAGGGATTGCGCAGCGATGCCGGATCGTCCAGCCGGCGCGAAAGCACCGAGAACTGGCGCCAGCTCGGCGGCAGATGCCACAACCCGGCATTGGTACTGGCGAACCACAGCCCGCCTTCGCGGTCCTCGTGGGCACTGGACCAGTTCGGCTTGACCAGCCCGCGCTCCTGGGTGCTGTACAGCGGCACGTTGTGGACTCCGGTGTTGCGCATCCGCCCCAGCCCGTAACGGGTGTCGAGCCAGTAATTGCCGTCGCCGGAGTACTGCAGCATGTTCAGTACTTCGCTGGACGCCAGGCCCTCCCAGACCGGCATCCGGAACCGGCCATCGGCCTCGCGCACCACCACCCCCTCGTTGGTGGCGACCCACAGCCGGCCCTCACGGTCCACCTTCAGACCATTGATCACCAGCGACGGCAGCACCTCTTCGCCAAACCGCTCGAATCCGTCGCCATCCCAGCGTGCCAGCCCGCCCTTGGTCCCCACCCACAAGCTGCCATCGCCGGTAACCGCCAGATAGCCCACGGCCGCGTGCGGCAGACTGCGCCGGTCACCGGCCACCGGCATGAAGCGCCGGATCTTGCCGTCCCCTCCCAGCCGGTGCAGGCCGGCGGTGGCGGTGCCGAACCAGAGGTTGCCATCGGCGGTGGAGGCGATGCTCCAGACCGTGTTGCTGCCGATCTCCGGGAAGTGCTCGCGGTCATAGAAACGGAAGCTGCGGCGGTCGGGGGACAGCATCACCAGACCGGCGTTCTGGGTGCCTGCCCAGAGCCGGTTGCCGGCATCCACATGCAGGCTCCACACCAGGTTGTCGCGCAGGCCGTCGCCGGCGCGCCAGATGCGGTAGTTGCGCCCGTCATAGCGCGCCAGACCATCGCGACTGGCCAGCCACAGATAACCGAAGCTATCCTCGGCAAACGCATTGATATTGCTCGAGGGCAGGCCATCGGCCACGGAGATCTGCCGCGGCTGCGGCGTCGCCGGCACATCGGCAAGCACCGGCAGCGCCAACGCCGCCAGCATCCATCCGTAGAACCACAAAGTCATTCGAGTCATTGCGCCAGTATTCCATGTGCGTGCGCTGCCGGCATTTGCTGCGGCCACAGCGCCGGACGTCCGGCCATCGCCAACAGCCCCCGCGATCCAGCCTATCGTGCGTACCGTCAAGCGCTGGATGATCCAAACGCCGCAGCCGACCTCCAGCGACGGACGCCAGCGTCCATCCCGGGGCCGGACAAAACCCGGCGTCGATCACCGCTGCGGTGTCCTTCCCCACCGGCAAGTAACAATCCTTTGCTCAGCGTGCGCACAATGCCCACCGGCTGTGCGCCTAGAATCCAGACACCCCGAACCGGAGCCGGACCGTGCCGCGACTGCTGATGATTCTGTTCTGCGCCCTGCTGCCGCTGGTTGCCACAGCCCAGCCGGAGCGCTACCGGATCGATCCGGTCCACACCCGCGTCCTGTTCGCCATCGAGCATGCCGGCTTCTCGCAGGCGCTGGGCACGGTATCGGGCACGGAAGGCGTGCTGGAATTCGATCCGCAGGACTGGTCCAGCGCGCGCCTCGACGTGGCGGTGCCCCTCACCCGGCTGGACCTGGGCGATGACAAATGGAACCGTGCCACGCTGGCGCGCAACCTGCTCGATGGCGAACGCTTCCCGCAGGCACACTTCGTCTCCACCCGCATCGAACCGGTCGATGCGAACCGCGCCCGTGTCCACGGCCAGCTGACCCTGCGCGGGGTCACCCGCGATACGACCCTGGAGGTCACCCTCAACGCACTCAAACGCTATCCATTGCCGCCGTTCCGGCGTACGGCCGGCTTTTCGGCAACGGCGGTAGTGAGCCGTGCCGATTTCGGCATCGACGCCTGGCAGTCCGTCATCGGTGACCGGGTCGAGTTGCGCATCGAAGCCGAAGCCGTGCGCGACGGCAACGCCGAGGCGCCGGCAGGGGCCCCCGACATTATTCCCACACCTGCAGACGACACTCTGCAGGACGCGGCCGATGCCGCCCTGAACAATGAAATGGACAAGCACCCATGACCCTGAAGAACACCACACACCGTTGGGGCGGCGTCAGCAAGACCCTGCACTGGCTAATCGCCCTGCTGATCCTGGCCCTGGGCATCGTCGGCCTGGTGATGGGCGAGTTCCCCAAGACGCCGAAGTATTTCTGGATCTACACGATGCACAAATCCATCGGTATCACCGTACTGGTGCTGGTCGCACTGCGGCTGCTGTGGCGACTGTATGCCGGTGCGCCGCACGCCGTGCCGGGTACGCCCGGCTGGCAGGAACGCATCGCTTCGCTCACGCACTGGCTGCTGTATCTGCTGATGTTCGCCCTCCCGCTGTCCGGCTGGCTGTACGACTCGGCCAGCGGTCTGCGCCCGTTCAAGCTGTTCGGCCTGGTGGAGATGCCCAAACTGGTGGCCCCCAGCGAGTCCGCCAGCCAGGTCTCCCATGCCCTCCACGAGTACGGCTTCTGGGTACTGATCCTGCTGGTGCTGGCCCATGCCGGTGCCGCGCTCTACCACCACATCCACCAGCGCGATGCCACGCTCGTGCGCATGCTGCCCGATGGCTGGCTCCCCACCCCACAGAAGGATTCCGCATGAACATCAAGCTCACCTCTCCCACGGCTGTCGCGGCGGCACTGGCCGGCCTGCTGGCCATCTCCCCTGCGATGGCCGCCGACTACGTACAGGCGCCCGGCTCGATCCTGGTGTTTGCCAGCAAGTACGACGGCGAAGTGTTCACCGGCACCTTCCCCGGCTTCCAGACCCGGGTCAGTTTCGACCCGGCCAACCCGGCCGCGGGCAAGCTCGACGTGACCATTCCGCTTGCCGGGGCAAAGAGCGGCAACAGCGACCGCGACTCGACCCTGCAGGGCGCCGACTTCTTCAACGTCGCCCGTTTCGCCCAGGCCCGCTACACCGCCAACGGCTTCCGCGCGCTGGGCAACAACCAGTACGCAGCTGACGGTACGCTGGAACTGCGCGGGGTCAGCAAGCCGGTGACCTTGACCTTCAGCTGGACGCCGGGCGCGCAGCCGGTGCTGACGGGCAAGGCCACGGTCAAGCGGTTGGAGTTCGGCGTGGGCGGCGGCGACTGGGCCGACACCGGCACCATTCCCAACGAAACGGCGATCAGCACCAAGGTGGTGCTGAAGAGCGCGCCCTGACCGCAACGCCCGCGTGCTGCGGCGCCTGCCTCTGCCCGCAGCCGCCGCACGGCACACACGCCAACCGTGGCACGCCCTCCTGCCGGACGATCACCGCCAGGCGATCAGGCTGTCGGCGCTGAACGGCCAGTCAAGCTCGGCGCCGGAGGCTGTATGGCGCAGCACCGGCACGCGGGTGCCGTAGCGGGCCTCGAGCTGTTCGTCGCCATCGATGAAGACACTATCGAACTCCGGCGCGCGCGCCTGCGCCAGCACCGCCAGCGCCAGGTCGCACAGGTGACAGTCATCGCGCTGGTACAGAACCCACTGGCTCATCGGCTGCTCCACGGCGGGAATGCTGCGCTGCAGGCAAGGCCCGCAGCGGGGAGCCCGTAGAATAGCCGCCCTCTTACCGCAGTACGCAGAACCCGCATGTCCGTCAGTACGTTCGACCTGTTCAAGATCGGCATTGGCCCGAGTTCGTCACACACCGTCGGCCCGATGCGCGCGGCCGAACGCTTCGTGCATCGCTGGCTGCTCGATCCGGGCCGCCTGTCCGATGTGGTGCGCATCCGCGCCGAGGTGTTCGGTTCGCTGGCCCTGACCGGACGCGGCCATGGCACCGACAAGGCGGTGCTGCTGGGTCTGGAAGGCCACCGCCCCAATGCGATCGACCCGGACATCATTCCGGCCACGCTGGAGCGCATCCGCAGCAGCAGGCGCATCACGCTGATGGGCCAGCGCGAGATCGCCTTCGACGAGAAGCGCGATCTGGCGATGAACAAGCGCCAGAAACTGCCGTACCACACCAACGGCATGCGTTTTACCGCCTACGACGCCGACGACCAGGTCATCGCCACGCGCGATTACTACTCGGTGGGCGGCGGTTTCGTGGTCAACGAGGACGATGCCGCCGACGACCGCATCGTGCCCGACCAGACCCCCGTGCCGTATCCGTTCAAAAGCGGCGACGAGCTGCTGGCGCAGGCCGCACGCAGCGGCCTGAGCATCGCGGCGATGATGTTCGAGAACGAGAAGTGCTGGCGCAGCGAGGAGCAGATCCGGGCCGGGCTGCGCGAGATCTGGGAGGCGATGCAGGCCTGCGTCACCCGCGGTATCCGCTCCGAAGGCACCCTGCCGGGCGGCCTGAATGTCAGCCGGCGCGCGCCGGCGCTGTACCGCGAACTGTCCGCACGTCCGGAGGCGGCGATGCGCGATCCGTTGACCACGCTGGACTGGGTCAACCTGTACGCGCTGGCCGTCAACGAGGAAAACGCCGCCGGCGGCCGCGTGGTCACCGCGCCCACCAACGGTGCGGCCGGCATCATTCCCTCGGTGCTGCACTACTACGACCGTTTCTGCCCGGGCAGCAGCGAACAGGGAATCTTCGACTTCCTGCTCACCGCCGCGGCGATCGGCATCCTCTACAAGGAAAACGCCTCGATCAGCGGTGCCGAAGTCGGCTGTCAGGGCGAAGTGGGCGTGGCCTGCTCGATGGCCGCCGGCGGACTGATGGCCGCACTGGGCGGCAAGCCGGGACAGATCGAGAACGCTGCCGAGATCGGTATGGAACACAATCTGGGCCTGACCTGCGACCCGATCGGCGGGCTGGTGCAGATTCCCTGCATCGAGCGCAACGCGATGGGTGCGGTGAAGGCGATCAACGCCGCGCGCATGGCCATCCGTGGCGACGGCAAGCACAAGGTGTCGCTGGACAAGGTGATCAAGACCATGCGCGATACCGGTCGCGACATGCAGGACAAGTACAAGGAAACCAGCCGCGGTGGCCTGGCGGTGAACGTCATCGAGTGCTGACGGCCGCGTCTTGCAAGGATGCGGGCCGGCCTCACAGAATCGGGCCATCGCAAGGTAGATGCAGGGGCAGGGATGCATACCGAACAGGAACCAGGTCATGAGCCGCCGCCGGTGCCACGCCCGGCACATCCGCTGCGGGCCAAGCCCACTCCACGCAGGAGCGGGCTCACCCTGACCAGGCTGGTGCTTGCGGTGGGCATCCTGCTGGTCCTGGCCTGGTTCATTGGCGAGCGGAACTCAGGGAATTCCGATTCCGCCCAGGCTTCCGTCTCGGCCGAACCGGAAGCGCCCGTCCCCCGCAACGCTGGCACTCGGTCCGAAGCGCGGGTGGTGCAAGGCCAGAAATCCACCACGTTGCGGCAAGTGGAAGACGCGCGCATGCAGGTGGGTGAGCAAGGTACGGTGCTGCGCATCGAAGGCAGCGTCGGCAGGAATTTCGCCACCCAGCTGCAAGCGGCATTGGATGCCAACCCGTCCCTGCAGCGCATCGACATCACCAGTGGCGGCGGTTACGCCCAGTCCGGGCTGGAAGCGGCACGGATGATCCGCCGGCGCAATCTCATTGTCCGCGTGCACTCCCACTGCGCGAGCATGTGCGTCGGGCTGTGGGCCGCCGCCGCGCAGCGGCAGATGGAACCGGATGCCCTGATCGGCCTGCACCAGTGGAACGCCCAATGCGAGGCATTCCCCTCGCCGGCCCGGGAAGAGTGCCGCCACCAGATCCAGTTCATGACCGACCACGACTCCAGCTATGACGCCTGGCTGCGCGATGCCGGTTTCAACCAGTATCTGCTGGACCTGCAGTCCAGCACCGCGGCGGAAGACATCGCCGTGCTAGATGTCCTGCAGCTATGGGAGAACGGGGTGGACTTCAGCGTGGTCAACCGCGACGGACGCCGCATGAGCCGGGCCGAGGTACAGCAGCATCTGGCCGCGAAAAGCAGGTCGCGCTAGCCGCCAGGGTCTTGTCCCGCCTCCGGGTTGCCGTGTGATTGCATATCCCGCCGCAAGCACGGGCACCGTTGCCGCTCTACACACGCGTGCGCAGCTTCAGCCCCCCCTCCAGCGCCAGCAGCCCCACCGCGACCCAGATCGCGAGATAGGTCGGCCACTGGTCCTGGCCCACGCTCTCGCCCAGCAACAACGCGGCCAGCATCAGCAGCACCGGCTCGACATAGGTGATCAGGCCGAAGAGGCTGAAGGACAGCATCTTCGCCGCCAGCATGTAGCACATCAGCGCCACGGCACTGACCGCACCCAGCAGCGGAATCAACCCGTACAGCGCCGGCCGCTGCACCAGCATCTGTGCCAGCGCCTCGCCATTGCCGACTGCCGCCCACCAGGCGACCGGTGACAGCAGCACCAGTTCCACCCAGAAGCCGCCCAGGTGTGCCACGCCGAGATGCCGCCGCACCAGAAAATAGGCCGGGTAGCCCAGCGCCACCAGCAGCATTTCCCAGGACAAGCCGTGGTTGCCCAGCAACGCCCACGCCACGCCCGCCGCGGCACTGGTCACCGCCAGTTTCTGCAGCGCGGACAGGCGCTCGCCATAGAAGACCCGGCCGACCAGCACCATCACCAGCGGCAGCAGGAAATAGCCCATCGACACCTGCAGCGCGCGCCCGTGCAGCGGCGCCCACAGAAACAGCCACAGTTGCACGCCCACCATCGCCGCGCAGGCCGGCATCGCCAGCCACAACCGGCGGTCCTGGCGAAGCCGGGCCAAGGTCTGACTGATCAGGCGCGGCTCGCCGCCGACATGCAGCATCAACGCCACCAGCGGCACCGCGAACAGCACGCGCCAACCAAAGATGTCGGTTCCCTGCAGCGGCGCCAGCCACGGGCTGGCGTAATACATCAGACCGAACAGCAGCGAAGCCGCCAGCGAAACCACCACACCTTTGGACACGCGCCACTACCTGTCGAGAAGATCACCGCAGGCCAACCACCGGCGCGGTCAGGCCCGGAGCACGGCAGCCGGCAGTCTGCCTGTGCAAGCTGCCAGCGGACGCCAACTCGCGGATGCGGCGCCGGGCACCATGATAAGGCGCGACAGGTGTCAGCCGCCGACGATGCGCAGCACGTCATCCAGCAACGCCGCTGCCGTCACTTCAGCACCGGCGCCCGGCCCCTGGATCAGCAGCGGCTGGCGGTTGTAGCGATCGCTGTGGATCGCCACCCGGTTGTCCGTCCCGCGACCGCCGGCCAGCGCGTGATCGGCCGGCAATGCGCGCAGCCCCACGTGGGCACCGTCCCGGTCCAGACGTCCGACAAAGCACAGACGCAATCCTTGCGCCTGTGCCTGGCGCAGCTGCGCCTCCAACGGGGCATCCAACTGCTCCAGCGCGCTGTCCACCGCCGAGGCCGGCAACGCGGCCAGCGCGGCCGGCACCAGCGATTCCACCCGAACCTGTTCGGCCTCCAGCGGCACGCCGGCGGCGCGGGCCAGAATCAGCAACTTGCGCCGTACATCCTCGCCGGACAGATCGATCCGCGGATCCGGCTCGGTGTAACCGGCCGCCGCCGCTTCCCGCACACAGTCCGAAAACGGCTGGCTGCCGTCATAGCGATGGAACAGCCACGCCAGCGATCCGGACAGCACCCCCTCGATGGAATGGATGTGGTCACCGCCGGCCACCAGCGCGCGGAGGCTGGCAAGCAGTGGCAACCCGGCACCGACGGTGGCGGCATCGCCGTAACAGGCACCCGTGCTGGCGGCGGCATCCGCGATCTGCCGCGCACGTGCCAACGCGGTGCCGTTGCCCAATTTGTTGGCGGTCACCACGTGGATACCCTGCCCCAGCCAGCCGGCATGATCGGCGGCCACATCCTCGCTGGCCGTGGCGTCGATGACGATATCGCCGACGCGCAGGCGACCGATTTGCTGCCGATGCACCGGCTCATCACTGCTGCGCACAGCGGAGCGAGCCTGCGACAACGCCCGCTCGGGCGTATCCGCGCAGGCCAGGGCAATGCGCGAATTGGCCACCACATCCAGCGTGGGCAGCGCCAGCTGGCGTTGCTGCAAGGTCTGGTAACGGGCCACGAAGGCCGAACCGACGGTACCGGTGCCCAGCAGCACCAGACGGGCCTGTGCCGCGGCGACTGTACGCAACTGCGCGCTCATGCATCCACCGTTTTTCGCTGGGCATCACGCTTGCCGTCCGCGATCACCCGGGCGGCACGCGCCAGACCGGCCTGCAGGTCGGCGAGCAGATCTTCGGTGCCTTCGATACCTACCGACAGGCGCAGCAGGCTGTCGGAAATGCCGGCCTGGGCACGCGCTTCAGGCGTCATGGCCGCGTGGGTCATCGTCGCCGGATGGGCCACCAGGCTTTCCACGCCCCCCAGCGACTCGGCCAGGGTGAAGTAGCGCAGGCCATCGAGGAAGGCACGTACCGCAGCCTGCGGGTCGGCACCGCCACACTCGGCCAGTTCGAACGACAGCATCGCACCGAAGCCCTTCTGCTGGCGTGCGGCCACCGCATGGCCCGGATGCGAAGCCAGACCCGGGTAATAGACCCTGGCCACCGCCTCGCTGAGGGCCAGCTGGTCGACCAGCGCCCGGGTGTTCTCCTGATGGATGCGCAGGCGCGCATCGAGCGTGCGCAGGCCGCGCAGGGTCAGGAAGGCATCGAAGGGCGAGCCGGTCAGGCCCAGCGCGTTGGCCCACCACGACAGCTGCTGGTGCAGCTCCGCGTCACGGGCGATCACCGCACCGCCGACCACATCGCTGTGGCCGTTGACGTATTTGGTGGTCGAATGCAGCACCACATCGGCGCCAAAGGCGATCGGGTTCTGCAGTGCCGGCGACAGGAAGGTGTTGTCCACCACCACCTTGGCACCGGCCTTGTGTGCGGCATCGATGACGAAACGCAGGTCGGTGATGCGCAGCAGCGGGTTGGACGGGGTTTCCACCAGCACCAGCGCCGGTGACTGGGCCAGCGCCTCGGCCAGCGAACGCGGATCGGTCAAATCGGCGGTGATCAGCTCGAAATGGCCCTTGGTCGCCAGCGCGTTGAACAGGCGCCAGCTGCCACCGTAGGCATCGTGCGGCACCACCAGCTTCTCGCCCGGCTTGAGCAGTGCGCTGAGCACCAGATTGATCGCGCCCATGCCGGTGGCGGTGATCACGCCGCCGGCGCCGCCTTCCAGTTCGGCCAGCGCCTCGCCCAGCAGGTCACGGGTCGGATTGCCGCTGCGGGTGTAATCGTACTGGCGCTTGTTGCCGAAGCCGTCGAAGCTGAAGTTGGACGACAGCACGATCGGCGGCGTCACCGCACCAAAGGCGGTATCGCGATCAATACCGGCGCGAACCGCGGTGGTGGCACTGCTGCAGGGAAAATCGGAAGCGGCGGACAGGCTCATGCGGTTTCTCCGGGAAGGCGAAGGGCGTTGGCGAGGATCGCGTCGATGCGATCGGTTTCTTTGAGGAAGGCGTCGTGGCCATAGGGCGAGCGCAACACGCGAAGGCTGCCGCGCGGGCCCAGTCCCTCGACCAGCGCGACGAGATCGGACAGCGGTACCAGCCGGTCCCCCTCAACGGCGACCACCAGCGTCGGCACGGCCACAGTGGCCGGCTCGATGCGGTGCAGATCGATCGATTCGGACAGGCGCAGGTAGGCGTTGACGCGGGTGCGGGCGACGTACTGCGCGCCGGCGGCATCCAGATAGTCTTCCGCGGCGACGCGCACGCGCCCGTTCACCACTTCCGGAGCGGCATCGAACCGCTCGCCGAACTCCTCCGGGGTGCGGTAGCTGAGCATCGCGAACTGGCGGGCCAGCGCCAGCCCGTGGGTTTCGGCACATTGCAGCTGGCCCAGGGCGACCGCCCGGCGCTGCAGCGCACGCCACGCCGAGGCATAGGGATGCGGACGGTGGGCGCCACTGACCGCAATCAACCTGGCCAGCCGCTGCGGATGGCGGATCGCCAGCTGCAGGCCGACCAGCGCGCCGTAGGAATAGCCGACGAAACCGTGCAGCTGCTCGATATGCAGCGCATCCAGCAAGGCGGCGATGGCATCGGCCTGGTCGGCGGTGTCGATTGGCACATCCACATCGCCATCGGCGCCGATGAAGTCGAACCCGAGCAGGCGCCGGCGCTGCGGGTCCAGCGCGCGGGTCGGCCCGACCAGGCCTTCGGCCCAGCCCTTCTCGCCGAATACCGGATTGGCGGCCAGATGCCGGTGCGCGGAAATGCCACCGGCCACCAGCACCACCGGCGCCGCTTCCACACCCACCAGCTCATAGCGCAGACGCAGCACGCGCGCTCCGGCGTGGCGCATCGACAGCGGCACCGTGAGTTCGCCGCGCACAGCACGGATGCCGCCCCCGGTACGGGGCGAAGCGACGGCGGAAACGTCTTGAAGGACGGCGACGGTGGCGAGACTCATGGCGATATCCGGTAAGGAGCGGCCATCGAGCTTCGCGGAGCTCGCGTTCGACATGCGGAGGTGCAGATCGAACCATCTTTTCGGCGGACGCGTGGTCCCCGCAGGATTTGGCACCAAACACAGGCGCTGGCGCGTCTGCTGGTTGCCCCGGCTTCAAAGGGCCTGTCCCTCTGCCGGTCTCGATGGTGGGGCAACAATGCCAGCGCCCCCGAGACCTGTCAATCCTTTTATCCGGATGGAGAGATGGAAAGGTTTCTCCGGCAACCAAAGCACCATACTTGGGCGACCGCACTCACACTGGCCACCGTGCAAAACCCCCTTTTTTTCCTGCTGTTGACCTGCGCCTGTCTGCTGGCCGGACCGCGCGATGCCGCCGCCGAAGGCCCGCAGTGGCGACGTGGCTGGGGGTTGGGACAGCCCCCCCACCCCGTCCGGTCTGCGCACAGCAGTGGCTTTGCCGATCTGCAACTGCAACCTCAAAGCGGCGGGCATGCGGTGATCGCCCGCAACCTGCTCGCCGGCCCGGTACAGATCCGTCTGCAGGGCAGTGATGCACGGCTCAGCCCGGCCCCACGGGTGCTGGCCGCCGCTGAACAGCGCCGCCTGGCCTGGCTGCCTGCCAACGGCCCGGGCGCCCGGCTGCTGCTCGATGCCGTTCCCGGCGCCCCGGTCGCCCGTCCAGATGATGTGCTTTACCGCCTGCCTTTCGCCGGCGGTAAAGCCCGGGTGAGCCAGGCGTTTGGCGGCCGCCACAGCCACAATGATGCGCAGAACCACTACGCGGTGGACTTCCCGCTCGCCGAAGGCACGCCGGTGCTCGCCGCACGCGCCGGCGTGGTGATGCAGGTGTTGGATGCCGCCACCGGCGAAGCCAACCTGGTCCGGATACTGCACGCCGACGGCAGCATGGCGCTGTATGCGCACCTGCAAGCCGGCAGTGCCGCGGTCCGGCCCGGGCAGAAGGTGGAAATCGGGCAACGGCTCGCCAATTCAGGCAATACCGGGCGCAGCAGTGGCCCGCACCTGCATTTCACCGTCCAGCGCAACGCCGGCATGGCGCTGGAATCGCTGCCGTTCCGCATGGCCGATGACCGCGGCGAGCTGCAATTTCCGCGTGAAGACAACGGCGGCGGCGACTGAGTCACGCGCCGACGGGCGTCCCGCTATAATCGACGGCTCTTTTGCTCCGAAGCGCCCGTGCGGGCGCGCTCGCCATGTCCGAAGTCGCCTCCGAAGCCGCGCGTCGCCGTACGTTCGCCATCATCTCCCACCCTGACGCCGGCAAGACCACGCTGACCGAAAAGCTGTTGCTGTTCGGCGGTGCGATCCAGATGGCCGGCTCGGTGAAGTCGCGCAAGACCAGCAAGCACGCCACCTCCGACTGGATGGCGCTGGAAAAGGAGCGCGGCATCTCGGTCACCTCCTCGGTGATGCAGTTCCCGTACGAGGACAAGATCGTCAACCTGCTCGACACCCCCGGCCATGCCGACTTCGGCGAGGACACCTACCGCGTGCTCACCGCGGTGGACTCGGCGCTGATGGTGATCGACGTGGCCAAGGGCGTGGAAGAACGCACCATCAAACTGATGGAGGTCTGCCGCCTGCGTGACACCCCGATCATGACCTTCATCAACAAGCTCGACCGCGAGGGCAAGGACCCGATCGAGCTGCTGGATGAAGTGGAAACCGTGCTCGGCATCCAGTGCGCGCCGGTGACCTGGCCGATCGGCATGGGCCAGCGCCTGAAGGGCGTGGTGCACCTGTTGACCGGCGAAGTGCACCTGTACGAACCGGGCCGCAACTTCACCCGCCAGGATTCGACCATCTTCCCGTCGCTGGACGCGCCAGGTCTGGCCGAGAAGATCGGCGAGAAGATGCTGGCCGACCTGCGCGACGAGCTGGAGCTGGTGCAGGGCGCCAGCCATCCGTTCGACCTGGACGAATACCTGGCCGGCAAACAGACGCCGGTGTTCTTCGGCTCGGGCGTGAACAACTTCGGTGTGCAGCCGTTGCTGGACTTCTTCGTCAAACACGCACCTTCACCGCAGGCCCGTGCCACCACCGGCCGCGATATCGCTCCGCAGGAAGACAAGCTGACCGGTTTCGTGTTCAAGATCCAGGCCAACATGGATCCACAGCACCGCGACCGCGTGGCCTTCATGCGCGTGTGCTCGGGCAAATTCACCGCAGGCATGAAGACCTTCCATGTGCGCACCGGCAAGGAAATGAAACTGGCCAACGCGCTGACCTTCATGGCGTCCGACCGCGAGATCGCTGCCGAGGCCTGGCCGGGCGATGTGATCGGTATCCACAATCACGGCACCATCTCCATCGGCGACACCTTCACTGAAGGCGAAGCGGTGACTTTCACCGGCATTCCCAACTTCGCCCCGGAACTGTTCCGCCGCGCCCGCCTGCGCGACCCGCTCAAGCTCAAGCAGCTGCAGAAGGGCCTGGCGCAGCTGTCCGAAGAAGGTGCCACCCAGTTCTTCCGCCCGATCATGAGCAACGACCTGATCCTCGGTGCAGTCGGCGTGCTGCAGTTCGATGTCGCCGCCTACCGCCTGAAGGACGAATACGGCGTGGAGGCGATCTTCGAGCCGGTCAGCGTGGTCACCGCCCGCTGGGTACACTGCGACAACGCCAGGAAGCTGGAAGAGTTCCGCGAGAAGAACGCCAGCAACCTGGCCATCGATGCGGCCGGCCAGCTGGTGTATCTGGCGCCGACACGGGTCAACCTGCAGCTGGCGCAGGAACGCGCGCCGGATGTGCGCTTTGCCGCAACCCGTGAAGCAGCGCACACGGTTTCTGTGGCCTGAGCCCGATGCCGGCGTGCATACGCCGGCGTTCGGAGGGATGATAGCGGTCACCGGGCATTCCCCCTGCCCGCGTCATCTGCCTACATGACCACAGCTGCTTCCATCCGCGAAGAAATCGCCAGTGCCTTGACCCATGGGTTGGGCGCGGTGGCCGCACTCGGCGCCAGCGCCGTCCTCATCACCCTGGCCGCGATCTACGGTGACGGCTGGCAACTGGCCAGTGCCATCGTCTTCGGTGTCGCCCTACTGCTGCTCTACACCGCCTCCACGCTGTACCACGCCATCCAGCACCCCATCGCCAAAGGCCGTCTGAAGGTCTTCGACCACTGTGCGATCTACCTGCTGATCGCCGGCACCTACACTCCCTTCACCCTGATCGGTCTGCGCGGCCCCTGGGGCTGGGGCCTGTTCGCCGCGATCTGGTCGCTGGCCGTATTCGGGGTGATCTTCAAACTGTTCTATACCGGCCGCTTCAAACTGCTTTCGACGATCATCTATATCGTGATGGGCTGGCTGGTGGTGGTGGCGATCAAGCCAATGTGGCATTCGCTGGACGGATTCACCCTCGGCTGGCTGTTCGCCGGCGGCGTGTTCTATACGCTGGGCACCGTGTTCTACCACCGCGAACAGCTGCCCTACTCGCATGCGATCTGGCACATGTTCGTGATCGGCGGCAGCGTCTGCCACTTCGTCTCGGTGACCGCGCAGATCCTGTGACAGGAAACCACCCACACTGGCGCACCGCCGGCGGTGGGCGACGGATCCAGCGGCGGGACGAACGGTCATGACCTGAAGGGCGATGTGGAAATCGACGCCACCGGCCAATGGCTTACGCGCGGGCGGCGATTCGATTTCCCACACTCACCGAACATCACGATCGGAACCTGCCCAAGCGAAGATGCCAACTGTGGCCGACGCCCCACCGGGCCGTGCCGTCAGACTCAGCCGCCGGTGATGTACTGCTGCAGCTGCCCCAGTTCCTGGCGCTGCTGCTCGATCACCGATTTGACCAGATCACCGATGGAAATCACGCCCATCACCTCATCGCCGTCCACCACCGGCAGGTGGCGGATACGGCGGTTGGTCACCAGTTCCAGGCACTGCTCCACCGTCACGGTGGGCGCCACCGTGACCAGCTCGGCCGTCATGATCTCGCGCACCGGGGTCGTGGCCGAGGAACGGTCCTTCAGCACGATCTTGCGCGCGTAATCGCGCTCGGAAAGGATGCCCACCAGGTGGCGGCCGTCCATCACCAGCACCGCGCCGATGCCCTTTTCGGCCATCAACCGGATGGCCTGTATCACCGCGACTTCCGGGGCTACCGCATGGATCTCAGGAGACTTGGTCGCAAGCAATTGTCGAACGGTCTGCATGGCATTGTTCCGCGCGATGAGGGTCTGCTGATACTGCCACGGCCGCCGGCTGCCAGCTATCCACCAGGTACAGCGGCCGCTGTTTGACCTCCATGTACAGGCGCCCGAGGTATTCACCGATCAATCCCAGCGCGATCAGCTGTACGCCCCCCAGGAACAGGATCACCGCCATCATCGTCGGCCAGCCGGCCACCCGGTCCCCGTACAGCGCGGCCTTGGCCACCACGAACAGGGCAAACCCGAAGGCCGATGCAGCAGTGAGCAGCCCCAGATAGGTCGCCACACGCAGCGGTGCGGTCGAAAAACTGGTGATGCCTTCCAGCGCGAAGTTCCACAGCTTCCAGAAGCCGAACTTGCTGGCCCCGGCCAGACGCGGCGCACGCCGGTACGGCAAGGCCACCCGCCGGAAGCCAACCCAGCCGAACAGGCCTTTCATGAACCGCTGACGCTCGCGCAGCCGCCGCAATGCCTGCAAGGCGCGCGGTGACAGCAGCCGGAAGTCGCCGGTGTCGGCGGGAATCGGGGTCTTGGACAGCCGCCCGATCACCCGGTAGAACAGCGCCGCCGTCACCCGTTTGAGCCAGCCATCGCCTTCACGCACCAGCCGAGTGCCATATACATCGTCATACCCCTGCCGCCACAGCGCCACGAACTCGGGAATCAGCTCCGGCGGATCCTGGCCATCGGCATCGAGAATCAGCACCGCCCCGTCGTCGACGAAATCCAGCCCTGCGGTCAGCGCGATCTCCTTGCCGAAGTTGCGCGACAGCCGCAACGTCGCCACGCGCGGATCGGCGGCCAACTGCCGCATCACCGTCCAGGTCGCATCGGTGCTGCCGTCGTCCACATACAGAAGGTGGCCGTCGACATCCTGCAGCCGGTCCAGCTCGGCGCAGATCCGCGGATGGATCAGCGGCAGCGTCTCCTGCTCGTTGCAGGCGGCGATCACGATGGTCAGGCGCTGGCGGGTAGTCATGCGGCGATTCTACGGAAGCCGGCCGGCGGCAAGGTCAATCGATCTGCTCCACATAGCCCGCACCGCCCAGCTGGCGCGCCTGCCGCTGGATCCAGGCCGCGCGCCGCTGCACGTACGGGCCTGGCCGGGTGGCGCTGTAGCGCCGCGGCGAAGGCAGTACCGCCGCCAGCCGCGCACTTTCGGCGGCACTCAGGCGCGCGGCATCCTTGCCCCAGAACTGCCGGGACGCCGCCTGCACGCCATAAATGCCGTCGCCGAACTCGGCCACGTTGGCATACATCTCCAGAATCCGCTGTTTCGGCCAGAACAGCTCGATCAGCACCGTGTACCAGGCTTCCAGCCCCTTGCGCAGCCAGCTGCGTCCCTGCCATAGGAACAGGTTCTTGGCGACCTGCTGGCTGATGGTGCTGGCACCGCGCAGTCGTCGGCCCTGGGCGTTGTGGTCGCGCGCCTTTTCGATCGCCTTCAGGTCGAAACCGTTGTGCTCGGGAAACCGCTGGTCCTCGGCCGCGACCAGCGAGATCGGCACGCTGCGCGCCATCCCGTCCAGATCCACCCACTGGTGATGCAGGCGGAACTTCCAGTCGCCGCGGCCCCAGGCCTCCAGCTGGCGCAGTGCCATGACCGAGGAAAACGGCGGATCGATGAAACGCAGCACGACCACCTGGCAGATGCTGAACAGCACCCACAGGGCCGGTGCCAGCAGGATCCAGCGTCGCCACCGTCGACGCGGTCGAACCGCCCCTTCCAACTCCACCTTGCGCTTCTCGCCCTCCGTCCCCATCTAAGCCACACCTTTATCATCCAGACGTCCGGCGCATTATCCGGCACCGACGTCCTCCCACGCACAGACACCTCCATGACCGACACCTCCGACCTCCTCGTCCGCTTCCTCCTGCCCGACGCCGGTGTCCGCGGTGTTCACGTCCAGCTCTCTGACAGCTGGCGGGAAATTCTGTCCCACGCCAGCTACCCGCCCAATGCCATGCAGCTGCTGGGTGAAGCCTGCGTCGCCTCGGCACTGTTCACCGGCCACACCAAGATCGATGGCCGCTTGTCGATCCAGCTGCGCAGCAGCTCCGCGCTGCGCACGCTGTTTGCCGAATGCACCGCCGCCGGCACCGTGCGTGGCATCGCCCAGCTGGCTGACGGCCTGGATGCCCCGGCCGAACTGCCGCAGCTGGGCGAAGACGCACTGCTGGCCATCACCATCGAAAATCCCGGTCTGGACCCGCGCGAGCCGCAGCGCTACCAGAGCCTGGTCGCCCTGCAGGGCCCGACCCTGGACGAGGCCTTCGAGGACTACTTCCGCCACTCCGAGCAGCTCCCCACCCGTCTGTTGCTGGCCGCCGACGGACAACAGGCCGCCGGCCTGCTGCTGCAGAAACTTCCCGGTGACGAGGGCGACCAGGACGGCTGGACCCGCGCCGGCGCCCTGTTCGACACATTGCACCGCGATGAGCTGCTGAGCATCGGCGCCACGGATCTGCTGCACCGCCTTTTCCACGAGGAAGGCCCGGAGCTGGTTGCCGAGAAAGCCCTGGGCTTCGCCTGCTCCTGCTCGCGCGAGCGGGTGGAGAGCATGCTGCAGTCACTGGGGGAGGAAGAAGCCCGGGCGGCCGCCGAACCGACCGGCCAGGTCGAAGTGCGCTGCGAATTCTGCGGCCGGGAATATCACTTCCCTTTGACCGAAATCGGCGTATTGTTCAGCTCCACATCCGCCAACCAGCCCGCCCCTGAGCGGCTGCAGTGACGGCATACAACGAGTAGCGTTCTGGGGAGGACGAGGACTTGTTAAGAAATAATAAACACCCTAGGATCAAGTCATCACTCACCGGGAACTTCCCGGTGCCTGCCCTGTCTGATTGAGTCCATGAACGCATTCCTGCGCCTGCCGCTTGCCTTGATGATCGCCCTGAGCGCGGTCTCGGGCGTGCATGCGCAAAGCAAGCTCAAGGCAGCAGACACCGTCATTCCGGTCTGGAACCGGGGCAGCGGCAAAGTGGAGGCGCTGCTGTATCTGGAGCCCACCGGCGAACAGACGGCAGGTGCACGCTGGCATTTCGGCCGCAATTCGCTGGACGCGGCCTTCGGTCTGTCTTCGGGCGATTCGCTGGGCCTGCTGTGCAACAGCAGCCGGGGCAGCAGCATCAGCGGACTGGCCAGCCACTGCATGCTGGCCAGCTTGGGTGACGATGACGAAACCGCACCGGGCCGGCATATTTCCGCGACCACCAGCTTCAACCGTCCAGGCGGCCGTATCGGCGTGAGCGCCGGCACCGGCAAGGAATCGTTGCCAGCTTGGCTGTCGAACGGCGTCAAAGCCCCGGCCGGCCATGTGGAGCAGAACGATCTGACGGTGTTCGGCCAGAAGAACATCGGCCGCGAAGGCTTCGTTTCCATTGGCGGTACCTACGCCAAAGCCCGGCTGGTTCCACTGAGCGATGTCTCGCCGGCAGTGGTTGACCAGTGGGACAGCAAGAGCCTGAGCGTTGGCGGTGGCTATGGCGCCTTCAGCGCCAATGTCATCGGCCGCGTTGTCGACGCCCCCGGCCAGAGCAAATGGGAAGGCCTCGGACTTGGCATCACCTGGCGCACCCCGTGGAGCGGTCAGCTGACCGTCGGTGCCGACAACGTCATCACCCGCGGCAAGAATCCGTTCTCCCCCCGGAATGACAGCAACGACGACGGCGCAATTCCTTACGTCCGTTACGAGCAGGATCTCTAAAGCCAAGCGCTCGCTCTTGATAGAAGTAACCCAAGCCCCCGTACTCCGGGGGCTTTTTGTTGCACTCGCAACAACTATTTGCCGAATTTCACCAAAATAATCCAATTCATTAACAAAGCTTTAATTTCAGAAGATACGGAAGTACTATCGAATCAGCCTCGCAAATTTGGGCCTTCATTTCGGCCCCTGCGGTGGCAATTCCGATTGCAACTACCAAGATCCCTTGGAGAGAGAGAGCCAATGAATTGCAAGACCAACAAGCTGCGTGATGCAGTGGTCCTGGCACTGATCGCCAGCGCCGGTACCGCTACCGCACAGGCGCAGGAATCCAGCAGCCCGACCAACCTCGACCGCATCGAAGTCACCGGTTCCCGCATCCGCTCGGTGGACGTGGAAACCTCGCAGCCCGTCTTCGTGATGGACCGCCAAGCCATCGAGAAGCAGGGCCTCACCTCGGTCGCCGACGTCCTCCAGCGCATCTCGGCCAACGGCGCCGGCCTGAACACCAACTTCAACAACGGTGGTGACGGTTCCTCGACCATCAGCCTGCGCAACCTGGGCTCAGAGCGCACCTTGGTGTTGGTCAATGGCCGCCGCTGGGTTGCCAATCTATCCGGCTCGGTCGACCTGAATACCATTCCGGCTGCGATCATCGAGCGCGTGGAAGTGCTGAAGGATGGCGCCTCCTCTTTCTATGGCTCCGACGCCATCGCCGGTGTGGTCAACCTGATCACCCGCAGCGACTTCGATGGCGCCGAAGCAAACGCCTATATTGGCCAGTACGACAAGGGCGATGGTCAGCGCACTGCCTTCGACGCCACAGTCGGCACCAGCAGCGACCGCGGCAACCTGGTCATCAGTCTCTCGCGCGTGAAGGAAGACCAGGTTCTGGCCAAGGACCGTGCCATTTCCCGTGAGCCGTACTTCGGTCTGGGTTCGGCCTACTACAGCAGCTATTCGGCCAACGGCAAGATCAATGCCCCGGCATCCGCCGGCGGCAACCTCGCCCTGCGTCCGGGTGCGATCGGTAGCGGCTTGGCCAGCAACCCGTATTACGGCATCGACCAGTATGTGCCGTACACCAGCGCCTTCAATTACAACTATGCGGCCGACAACTACCTGGCGACCCCGCAGAAGCGTAGTGCCCTGTTCGCGCAGGGTTCTTACAACCTGACCGACAGCATCACCTTCAAGATGGATGCGCTGTACAACGAGCGTCGCTCGGCACAGCAGCTGGCCGGCTTCCCGCTGAGCACCATCAACACCGGCATCAGCATGAGTGGCGACAGCTACTTCAACCCGTACAACACCGCATATGGTGGCGACGGCCGGGATGTCAGCTGGACCCACCGCCTGACCGAAGCGGCGCGCCTGTATGACCAGAACAGCAAGACAAGTCACGTCTATCTGGGCCTGGATGGCTTCTTCGAGTTCTCAGGCCGCCAGTTCAACTGGGACGTCGGTTACGCGTTCAACAAGACCAATGAAGTGGAGACCCAGGTCGGCGACGCCAACCTGCTGACCCTGGAATCCTCGCTTGGCGCATCGGAAGTGCGCGACGGCAAGGTGGTCTGCGTCACCGCTCCGGGCGGCGCCGTGATCGATGGCTGCGTGCCGTTCAATCCGCTGTCGCCGCAGGGCGCCGTCAGCAAGGAAATGCTGGACTACCTGCTGTTCACCGCTCACAACACCTATCAGTACCGCAACGAAGCCGTCACCGCGAACCTGTCCGGTGAACTGTTCGAACTGCCGGCGGGCTGGCTGAGCTTCGCCGCCGGTTATGAGCACCGCAAGGAAAGCGGTTACTCCTCGCCGGACGCGTTCATCGCCAACGGCCTGACCTCCGGCAACGCGTTTGACCCGACCTCCGGCGCCTACAGCCTGGACGACGCCTACCTGGAAGTCCTGGTGCCGGTGCTCAAGGACGTGCCGGGCGCGCAGCTGCTGGAACTGAGCTTGGCCACCCGCTTCTCGGACTACAGCAACTTCGGCAACACCACCAACAGCAAGTTTGGCTTCAAGTGGAAGCCGTTCGACGAACTGCTGGTTCGTGGTAACTGGGCGGAAGGCTTCCGCGCGCCGTCGATCACCAACCTGTACCGCGGTGCCTCCGACTCGTTCGTTCAGTACTCCGATCCCTGCTCGGCCAATGGCCGCTTCGCCGGCGATGCCAGCGTGCTGGGTGCCTGTCAGGCCGCCGGTGTGCCGGCAGGCTTCATTGCCGAGTACAACAGCGGCGGCGGCGCGGCCGGTGGCCAGACCATCTTCCCGTTCACCCTCGGCGGCAACCCGAACCTGACCCCGGAAACTTCCACCAGCAAGACCTTGGGCCTGGTGTACAGCCCGGCATGGGCAACCGGCCTGAACGTCTCGCTGGACTGGTGGTCGATCGATCTGGAAAACCGCATTCAGAGCTTCACCGCTGATGCGATCCTGGACAAGTGCTACGTTGACGGCATCAGCAGCTACTGCAGCCTGTTCACCCGCCGTGCCGACGGCCTGGTCACCGACATGTTCATCGGTCCCATCAACGCCGGCTACCAGGAAGTGGAAGGCTACGACCTGACGGTGAAGTACCGCATGCCGGAAACCTCGGTTGGCACCTTCGCCTTCACCTTGGACTCGACCTACGTCAGCAAGAACCGCTCGCGCGACTCGAAGAATGATGACTGGGAAGCCTTGAACGGCATGTACTTCGAGTCCGATCCGTACTGGCGCCTGCGTGGAAACCTGACCACCGACTGGTCCTACGGCGACTTCAGCGCAAGCTGGATGATCCGTTACCGTTCGGGCCTGACCGAAGACATCAGTGAAGGCAGGCTGGAATCGATTACCTACCACGACCTGCAGATGAGCTACAACCTGCCGTGGAACGGTACTGTCCGCGTCGGTGCCAACAACGTCTTCGCCAACTCGTTCGACCCGCAGTACGATATCCCGGGTCGTTACATGTACATGCAGTACACCCAGCGCTTCTGATGCTGGCACTGCACTAGTGTCACGCAGATGGCCCGGCTCGCCGGGCCATCTTCTTTTGAACGAAAGGAGATCGTGATGAGCACCCCGCACCACTGGATTTACCGCATTGCATTGCTGGCCCTGCTGGTACCGGCAGGCGCAAGCGCGCAGACCAAGGCCGTCGATGTCGCCAAGCCCTTTGAAGAACAGCGCCGCCAGGTGCTGGCCGATCTGAACGAGGACAAGTACCGCGAGATTTCAGTCGAGGACCGAAGCGCGGTGACCGCCGCACTGGGCCGTATCCTGCAGCATCTGCAGACCCAGCCCGACCCCGCGCAGCTTCCCGAGCACAACCGCGTCGCAGTCTTCAACGACCAGAGCCTGATCAATACGATCCTGACGCAGGCCGCGGCGGACAGCCGGCTGATCTGCCGCCGTGAACGCACCGTGGGCTCAAACATGCCGCAGAACAACTGCCTAACGGTTGCAGAGCGGCGCCGCCAGAAGAACAACGCGCAGGACAGTGTGATGCGCATGCAGCGCACCCCCAAGAAGGTCGAGTAACGTACCCCGGCAGCGGCCTGCAGGACCCATCAGCCCGCGTGGAGGGCAGACGCCGCCCTCCGCCCGCCCTGCCATCGCCGCACCGTGCAAGAATAAACCAAGGCAGCCTGATCAAGCATTGAGTGCCTGAATGAGGCCTGCCGATGCCCACACGGGGGTGGCTTCTACGGCCCGGCAACAGATGGTGCCGGGCGGTGCCGCACACAACGGCACCGAACTTTTGCTGTGCAGTTTTCCGGCGTGTTCACTCGTTCGGAATCAACGTCTCGATGACGTGTTCGACGTAGGCCTCGAAATCTTCGCGGGCCTGTTTGGGCTGCTGCAACTGCAGGGACAGCTGCAGGAAGCCGACGTAGGCGGCGTAGGCCAGACGCGCGCGATGGCGGGCGTCGGTGGAGCTCAGGCCGGCCTGTCGGAACGAGGCGATCAGGTATTCCATGCGTCGTTGTGAAACCCGGTCGATCACCGGGCGCACCATCGGGTTGTCCAGCGCCTTGAGCAGTTCACTGTAGATGATGTGCGGGGTGACTTCATGGGCCACCAGCTGGAACAGCGCACGCAGCCGCGTGCGTGGATCGGGCACCTCTTCCAGACTGCCGAACACCTGCTGCTGCTCTACCACTTCCCAGCGCTCCAATGCCGCCTGCAGGAGCGCATCGCGTGACGGGAAGTGCCAGTAGAAGCTGCCCTTGGTGACCCCCAGACGGCGGGCCAGCGGCTCGACCGCCACCGCGCCGACACCCTGTTCGGCAATCAGATCCAGTGCGGCCTGCGCCCAGTCGTCGGCACTGAGTCGGCTGTGACGCGCACCACGGGAATCTGCCGGAAGAGTTGTTGAGTCGTTCATGGGCAGATTTAACCATACGGCGGGGATTGGTTGCAGTATGCAATGGAATCGCAGGCTGACGGAACAGCCTCGGGACTCTTACGGAAAGCCATTGTTTTCCGGGGCTTTGCACAATCCATACGCATTCGTATTGACAGTCCAGCCAAACGATCCATACCATCAGGTATGGCCAACACTTCCCCCTCCATCCCGCACGTCGACGAAATCCGCCTCCAAGGTGCCAACGGCATTGCACTGGGCGCATCGAGAACGGCGGGGCGGCATGCTCCGGTTCTGTTCGCGCACGGCTTTGGCCAGACACGTGGCGCCTGGGCCGCGGCCGCGCAGACACTGGGCATGGCCGGCCATGCCACGCTGAGCTACGACGCCCGCGGCCATGGTGATTCGGATTGGAACCCGGGGGATACGCCCTATCACGGCGATCAGTTCACCGACGACCTGATCGTGGTGGCCGGCGAACTGCCGCGTCCGCCGGTATTGGTGGCCGCGTCAATGGGCGGCCTGTTCGGTCTGATGGCCGAAGCCCGCTGGCCGGGCCTGTTCTCGGCGATGGTGCTGGTGGACATCACCCCACGCTGGGAAACCCGCGGCGTGGAGAGGATCCTCGCCTTCATGAGTGCGCATCCTGATGGCTTTGCATCGCTGCAGGCCGCCGCGGACAGCATCGCCGCCTACCTGCCGCACCGCCCGCGCAAGAGCGAAGATGCCCTGCGTGCGCTGCTGCGCGCCACCGCGGACGGGCGCTGGAACTGGCATTGGGATCCGCGTCTGGTCGAGGAGCTGGCGCGCGACAGCGAGCAGCATCAGGACGCGATCGTCGATGCGGCACGCCGCGTGCACTGCCCGCTGCTGCTGATCAGCGGCGGTCGCAGCGATATGGTCTCGCCGCAGACCGTGGAAGAATTCATGACACTGGTGCCGCACGCGCAGCATGTGCGTCTGCCCGAGGCCACCCATATGGTCGCCGGCGATGACAACAACGCGTTTACCGCCGCCGTGTTGAACTACCTGGACGCACTGCCTTCGGCTGCCGCGTCTGTCCGAACCGAGCACGTTACCGGAGCAAGCCTATGAGCATCGTCGTTCCCTTTCTGGTCCTGCTGCTGGCAGGTGCCTTTGTCGCGTATCACCGCATGCGCCTGGTCGTATGGACCCTCGCCAGTGTGGTGTTGTTGGGCGCCTGCTGGTTCGCCGGCATCAACCAGACCGCGATCCTCGTGGCGGCGGCAATCCTTGCTTTGATCAGTGTTCCAGTGCTGTTGCCGTTCCTGCGCAAGCCGCTGATCACCGCACCGTTCATGGGCGTGTTCCGCAAGGTGCTGCCGCCGCTGTCCAAGACCGAGCGCATCGCCCTGGAAACCGGCTCGGTCGGCTTCGAGGGCGAGCTGTTCACCGGTGACCCGGACTGGAACATCCTGCTCAACTATCCCAAGCCGCAGCTCACCGCCGAGGAACAGGCCTTCCTCGATGGCCCGGTGGAAGAGCTGTGCAAGATGGTCAACGACTTCGAGATCACCCACGTCCACGCCGACCTGCCGCCGGAGCTGTGGGACTACATCAAGAAGAACAAGTTCTTCGGCATGATCATCCCGAAGGAATACGGCGGCCTGGGCTTCAGCGCGCTGGCCCACCACAAGGTGATCCAGAAGCTGGCCTCGGTATCGAGCGTGGTCAGCTCCACCGTCGGCGTGCCCAATTCGCTGGGCCCGGGTGAGCTGCTCAACCATTACGGCACCCAGGAGCAGAAGGACTACTATCTGCCGCGCCTGGCCATCGGCCAGGAAGTGCCCTGCTTCGGCCTGACCGGCCCGTTCGCCGGCTCCGATGCCACCTCCATCCCCGACTTCGGCATCGTCTGCAAGGGCATGTGGAAGGGCGAGGAAGTGCTGGGCCTGAAGCTGACCTTCGACAAGCGCTACATCACCCTGGCTCCGGTCGCGACCCTGATCGGCATGGCTTTCCGCATGTACGATCCGGACGGCCTGCTTGGCGACACAAAGGACATCGGCATCACCCTGGCGCTGCTGCCGCGCGATACCGAAGGTGTGGAAATCGGTCGCCGCCACTTCCCGCTGAATTCCACCTTCCAGAACGGCCCGATCCGCGGCAAGGACGTGTTCATTCCGCTGACCCAGCTGATCGGCGGCGCCGAGAAGCGCGGCCTGGGCTGGAACATGCTCAACGAGTGTCTGGCCGTTGGCCGCTCCATCACCCTGCCCTCCACCGCCTCGGGCGGTGCCAAGGCCGGCGCGGTGGTGACCGGTGCCTACGCACGCATCCGCAAGCAGTTCGGCCTGTCGGTCGGCCGCTTCGAAGGCGTGGAAGAAGCACTGGCCCGTATCGGCGGCAAGGCTTACAAGATCAGTGCGCTGTCGCAGGCGACCGCGGCTGCGGTTGACCGTGGCGACGTGCCGTCGGTGCCGTCGGCGATCGCCAAGTACCACTGCACCAACATGAGCCGCGAAGTCATTTCCGACGTGATGGACGTGATCGGCGGCAAGGGCATCATCCTCGGGCCGCGCAACTTTGCCGGCCGTAGCTGGCAGGCCGCGCCGATCGCCATCACGGTGGAAGGTGCCAACATCATGACCCGCTCGCTGCTGATCTTCGGCCAGGGCGCCATCCTCTGCCACCCGTGGGTGCTGAAGGAAATGAAGGCCGCGCAGGATGAAGACCGCAAGGCCGGCCTGCGTGAATTCGACCAGGCGCTGTTCGGCCATGTCCGCTTCGGCATCTCCAACGCCGTGCGCTCGCTGTGGTTCGGCCTGACCGGTGCGCGCTTCGGTGCCGCCCCGGGCGACGCCTACACCCGCCGCTATTTCCGCAAGCTGGACCGTTATTCGGCCAACCTGGCGCTGATGGCCGACATCTCGATGATGACCCTGGGCGGCAAGCTCAAGTTCAAGGAATCGCTGTCCGGTCGTCTGGGTGATGTGCTCAGCCACATCTACATGACCAGCGCCATGCTCAAGCGCTACCACGACGAAGGCGCCCCGCAGGCCGACCAGCCGCTGCTGGCCTGGGCCTTCCACGACAGCGTGCACAAGATCGAGGAATCGCTGTCGGCGGCGCTGCGCAACTTCCCGATCCGCCCGATCGGCTGGCTGATGTGGGCGCTGATCTTCCCGCTTGGCCGTCGCGCCGAGGCCCCGGGTGACCGTCTGAGCCGCCGCGTCGCCGCCTCGCTGATGGCGCCCAACGAAGCGCGTGACCGCCTGGCCCAGGGTGTGTTCCTGACCCCGTGCGAGAACAACCCGGGCGGCCGCATCAACAGCTATCTGTCCAAGGCGATCATGGCCGAACCGGTGGAACGCAAGTTCCTCAAGGCCCTGAAGACCAAGGGCATCGAAGCGCTGACCTTCGCCAGCCAGCTGGATGAGGCCGTGGCCGAGGGCGTGATCACCCAGGACGAGCGCAAGCTGCTGGAAGAGCTGCGCGAGATCACCATGGACACGATCACCGTGGACGACTTCGACGCGCACGAACTGCGCTCTGCCGGCTACTACGACCTGCCCGGCAGGCAGCGCCCGCAGCAGGCCGCATAAGCCAATCACATGCAATACCGACGGCGGGCCTTGTGCCCGCCGTTTTCATGCCAGGAATCCACACCACGACTGCCGCCTTGCTTTCGCTGTACTGCTATTTCACCCGCTGGCCGGCCGGCAACTGTTCTGACGGGCGGTGTGCCGCAAGGCGCCCTGCTTAGCCAGCCTCTCGCCGCGGATCACCGTGCTGGAACCGGGCCGCTGCGCAGGGGATGCGCCAACGCCGCCGCATCAGTCCCCCCCTATCGACACCGTGCACGCGATCGCGATGTGCAGCCCGGCCGAACGGATGGGCTGGATCCTGCTCGATGCCAACCTGCCGGCCAACATGCGCTGGATTCCCAGGGGCATGGAAGTGAAGCACCTGACCAAGGCACAAGGCCTTCTGAAAGCGGTGGCAACACCGGAACTGCCTCCCGCCAGCACAGCGGCTGGCTACGCCCTGCCGGCGAGGATCAACGTGAGCGATGCTGCCGGCATGGAGGTGTTCCAGGCACGGACTGCGCGGTGGGCGTCGCCGCGCAAAGACTGAGTGGATGCATGGATCTGGAGGTGCCGTTGGAGCCACCGCCGGGCAGCGGCTACACCGCGCGCAACCCCAGCGTCGGGATCGCCGGCAACGCCTGGATGAAGAAGATCCGCCGGTTCACACTGAACGCTCCGTAGCTGCCGGCGACCACCACGCAGAGCAGCGAGAACGTCACCAACACAGGCTGCTCCAGCAGCAGCCCCGCCACAATCCGGGCGGCGAGAAAGCCGTTGTACAGGCCCTGGTTGGCAGCCAGCACACGGGTCCTCTGGGCCTTCTCCGGAGTATTGCGGAAGGTCTTCAGCCCAAGTGGCCGGGACCACAGGAACATCTCCAGCACCAGGAAACAGCGGTGCAGGACGGCGACCAGCACCGTCACCAGCAACGCGGCCAAAGACCTCGGACGCATCGGCGTCCATCCGGCGGAACAGCGGCAGCATGGCCGGCCCGGCAGGCCGACGGCACCTCCCGGTTATGCCGGATCGACCGATGCGTTGACCGGCATCTCGTCCGGCAGGCTCCGCTGCGCGCGGATCACCCGGATCGCGCCGATCGTCATGCCCGCTGCCACACCCACGCCCGCCATAAACACCAGATGCGACCCCATGCTGGACAGCAGCTTGTGCAGCCAGACGAAGGTCAGGTCGCCGCCGCGATAGATCACCGTATCGATCACCGCCTTGGCCTTGTAGCGGGACTCGCGGCTGACCCGGGTATACAGGGTTTCGCGTGCCGGCTTGGCCAGGGAGAACTCGCCGGCGCGGGTCATCACCTGCACCACCGCCACCAGCAGCGGCAGCGGTGAGGCGGCCAGCAGCGAGAAACCCAGCAGGATCGCCAGCGCCGGCAACAGCAGCAGCGGGGCGATGCCGTAGCGGCGCATCAGCCAGCGGGTCAGGAATACCTGCACGAAGATCGTCAGCACGTTCACCGCCAGATCGATGTTGGCGTAGTACGCCGTACGTGCGGCGTCATCGGTGAAGAAGCGTCGCGCGATAGCCGCCTGTTCGTTGTACAGCAGGGTTCCCACGCCGACGCCGAAGAACATCAGCACCGCCAGCGCACGCAGCAGCGGATCGCTCCATACCAGCTTCAAGCCGGCCAGCACCGAGCCACCCATCGCCTGCTCGCCGCTGCTGTCGCGCAGCCGCTGCTCGCGCTGCAGGGCATATTTGCGCAGCTTCAGGATCGCGAACAGGCACGCGCCCAGGAAGGCGGCCGATACCAGCAGCAGGTTGCCCACGCCGATCTTCTCCACCAGCAGGCGGGTGACCAGCGGCCCGGTCAGTGCGCCAATGGTGCCCCCGGCGCCGATATAGCCGTAGACCTTCTTGGCGTCCTGGTTGGAGAACACATCGGCCATATAGCTCCAGAACACCGACACTGCGAACAGGTTGAACACCGCCACCCAGATGAAGAACGCCGCGCCGCGCCCGGGCAGTTCCTCGCGGAACGCCCAGTAGAAAAACAGCAGGCAGCTGATGAAAGCCAGGTACATCACCGGCAGGAACACCCGCCGCGGATAGCGCGACACCAGCGCGCCGTATACCGGCTGCAGCAGCACCATGCACAGGAAGGTGCCGGTGAACAGCACCTGCAGGGTAAAGTCGCCGAGGCTGACCCCCAGGTGTCCGGCCCACTGCACCAGCGAGGCCGGAAACACCGCCAGCACATCATCCGAGGCGCCCATCGCGTCGCGTACCGGACGCAACAGGTAGTAGCCGGTCAGCAGGCAGAAGAAGTACAGCAGCGACCACCACAGCGCCGGAGCTTCCACTCCGAGCAGGGAAATCACCTGGCGCAGGCCACCGCGCGCGGGAGGGGAAAGCTTGCTCATACGTCTGACTGCACCACGGGTGGGGGATCCGGCACGCCGGTTCCGCGGCGTGGGCGCAACTTATCCGATGCACTGCAACATCGCCAGTGCAAACGGTCTGGCCGCCATGCGACGGGCCGTTCTATTCTGCGGAGCAGGGAAAGGGGAAGGCCGTGAAGGAATTCGACTACATCATCGTCGGGGCCGGTTCGGCCGGCTGTGTTCTGGCCAACCGGCTCAGCGCCGATCCGCAGCGGCGGGTGCTGCTGATCGAAGCCGGCCCGCGCGACTGGAATCCGCTGATCCACATGCCGGCAGGCATTGCCCGGCTGGTCAACAACCGGCGCCTGAACTGGAGCTACGACACCGAACCGGAGCCGGCGTTGAACAACCGGCGCCTGTGGTGGCCGCGCGGCAAGGTACTGGGCGGCAGCAGCTCGATCAATGCGATGTGCTACTCGCGCGGCGTGGCAGGCGACTACGACCGCTGGGCCGATGCCGGTGCCACCGGCTGGGACTGGCAGACGGTATTGCCCTGGTTCCGCTACAGCGAGGGCAACGGGCGCGGTGCCGATGCCCTGCACGGTGGCGATGGCCCGTTGAAGGTGTCGGACTTGCGTCACGTCAATCCACTGAGCCATGCCTTCATCGAGGCAGGACAGCAGGCCGGTTTCGCGCTCAACCCCGATTTCAACGGTCCCACTCAGCAAGGCGTGGGCCTGTACCAGGTCACCCAGAAGGACGGTGCGCGCTGCTCTTCGGCGGCCGCCTATCTGGCCCCGGTCCGCCAGCGCCCCAACCTGCAGGTGCTGACCGGCGCGCTGGTCGAGCGGCTGCAGATTCAAGGCGAACGCGTCACCGGCGTGGCGTTGCGCGTCCGCGGCCAGCCCCAGCAAGTGCGGGCCCGCCGCGAAGTACTGCTCAGCGCCGGCGCGATCAACTCACCGCAGCTGCTGATGCTCTCGGGGATCGGCCCGGCCGGGCACCTGCGACGCCACGGTATCGAAGTGCGTCTGGACCAGCCCGGTGTCGGCGCCAACCTGCAGGACCACCTGGACATCTGCACGCTGTACCGCACTGTGCCCGGGGTCAGCTACGACCGCGCCAGCGAGCTGAAGATCGGCTTCGACTATTTCCTGCGCGGTCACAGCGGTGCCGGTACCAGCAATGTGGCCGAGGCCGGCGGCTTCGTGCGCTCGCGCTTTGCCGCCGACGAACGGGCCGACATCCAGTTCCATTTCGTCCCGGCGATGCTGGACAACCACGGCCGCCACCGCCTGCCCGGCGAGGGCTACACCCTGCACGCCTGCTACCTGCACCCGCGCAGCCGCGGCCGCATCGAACTGGCCAGCCATGATCCCGCCGCGCCGGCGCGTATCCATGCCAACTATCTGGGCGATGCCGAAGGCTTCGATATGAAAATGATGGTCGAAGCCGCGCGCCTGAGCCGCGACATCCTCCAGCAGCCGGCCTTCGCGCCGTGGCGCAGGGCACCGCTGTTCCCTGCCGACGAGCACCTGGACGATGCCGGGCTGGAAGCCTTCATCCGCGCCAAGGCCGAAACCATCTACCACCCGGTCGGCACCTGCCGGATGGGCAGCGACGCGATGGCCGTGGTCGATCCGCAGCTGCGCGTGCGCGGCATCGACGGCCTGCGGGTAATCGATGCCTCGGTGATGCCAAGCCTGCCCACGGGCAATACCAACGCACCGACCATCATGATCGCCGAGCGCGCCGCCAGCCTGATCCTCGACACCTCGCCGCCGGGCTGACCGCTCCGCGGCTCAGGCCACCTGCAACAGCGCCGGCAACGGGCAATGCAACGTGGCGCAGATGGTCCGCAGCAGTTCGGCCTCGGCCACGCTGACGCGCTGGTTGTGGCTGATGGTGGCGGTCACCGCTTCCACCAGCAGCTGCTTGGCCAGCGGATCGAGCGCATCCAGCGGCGCCCACACCGCATCCAGCGCCAGCACGCCGGCCGACGGCGGCGCATAGGGCAGGTGATCGTGCGGCAGGATGCGTTGCAACCCAGCCAGATAGGCGCGCCGCGCGGCGGCCTCGTCACCGAGATTGCCGGCCCGCGCGACCACCGCGAGCAACGTGGAAAGCTCCTGGCGCACGCCGGTGGTCTTGCGCCGGCCGAAATGCGGGTGGCGCGAGGGATCCAGCGCGGCCAGCACCTGCACCTGCAGCAGGCGCGACAGACAGTACTCGAACAGCGAGATCCGCCCATCGGCATGGACCAGCGCCTCGATGCACTGCACGAACGCCCGCAACTGCGGGCGCGGCGCCATCCGCAATGCGGGGAACGCCAGTGCCGCCAGCGGCAGGCGCAGCGCGCGAGAGAGACCATGCAACGGACCATCGGCCATGGCCTGAAGCCGCGTGACCACAGAAGCGCCCAGCTGCGCCTGTACCGCCTGCCGCTGCAACACCGCCACCGCAGGGTCGGCATCGAGCAACAACGCCAGCAGCAGCGGCTGTGCGGCCTCCCGGTCACGCGCCAGTTCGCGCAGCTGCGGCGACAGGGTGCCGGCCAGCCGGATCGCCTGTTGGTAGTCGTCATCAGCCGGGGTGGCGACTTGCGCGGCGACTTGCCTTGGATCGACCCGCAACCGCGACGTCACAGTGGCCACTGCAGCGGGCGCCAGCGCGTCCACACCGGGCACATCACTGCGGGCCAGCCCCAGCGCGCGATCCTCGGCCAGGCCATCGGGCGGATTGGCAAACCAGGTACCGCGCAAACGCTGCAACTGTTCGGTGCGGAACGAAGGCTCCAGCCGCTGGATCCGCTCCACCAGGGGTGGATGCGTGGCGAACCAGCGCGAAAAGCCCAGTCCTTCGCCGAACAGCATGTGACTGACTTCCTCGGCGCTGGCACGGTCGGCCAGCTGCGAACCCTCGGCCAGCCCGCCGATCTTCTTCAACGCCCCGGCCAGCCCCTGCGTCTGCCGGGTGAACTGCACCGCCGAGGCATCGGCCAGAACCTCGCGCTGGCGCGACACCGCCGCCTTGATCAGCCGTCCGAAGAACACCCCAATGCTGCCCACGACAATGCCGGTCACGCCGATCACCAGCACGATCGAGATCGGCCCAAGCCCGCGCCTGCCGCCTATCCGCGAACCGGCACTCAGGTGCAGCAGCACCCGCTTGCCGATGAGACTGATCATCAGGATGCCGAACAGCACCCCCATCAGGCGGATATTCAACCGCATGTCGCCATTGAGGATGTGGCTGAACTCGTGCGCGATCACGCCCTGCAGTTCATCGCGGTTGAGCCGCTGCAAGCTGCCCCGGGTGACGGCGATGGCGGCGTCGGCCGGTGAATACCCGGCGGCGAAGGCGTTGATGCCGTTCTCCTGTTCCAGCACATACAGCCGCGGCATCGGCACACCGGAGGCGATGGCGATCTCCTCCACCACGTTGCGCAACCGCCGCAGCGCCGGATCGCGGGTATCGGCCGGCACCTCGGTGCCGCCCATCTGTACCGCCACCACTTCACCACCACCCCGCAACGAGGCGATGCGGTACAGCGAGGCCAACGCGATCACCGCCAGGGTCAGCAACGTGCACCACAGCACGCCCCGCACGCTGCCGGTGGCCACCAGCACCAGTGCGTCCAGCACCGCGACAATGGCGATCACCGCCAGCGCGAACAGCAGCAGCAGGCGCCCGGAATTGCGCCGCGCCTGTGCCTGGTGTTCAAAGAAATTCATCCCGCCCCCCTAGCTGGCACCGGACGCGACTGTCGTCACGTGCCGGCCTTCCCTGCCCTGCGCAGGATCAGAACTGGACCCTGGGCGCCTCGCGCACCTGCTCGCGCTTTTCCAGCGGGATGTCCAGCAGCGCGGCCGTGGGGAAATGGAACATGCCGGCAAACACATTGGCCGGGAAGGTCTCGCGGCGGTTGTTGTAGGCCATCACCGCATCGTTGTAGGCCTGCCTAGCGAACGCTACCTTGTTCTCGGTGCTGCCCAGTTCCTCGCTCAGCTGCAGCATGTTCTGGTTGGCCTTCAATTCCGGATAGGCCTCGGCCACGGCCATCAACCGTCCCAGCACTCCGTTCAACTGGCCCTGCGAGGCGGCCAGCTGCGCCATCGCCGCCGCATCGCCCGGAGCGGCCTTGGCCGCCGCAAGCCCGGACTGCGCCGCGCTGCGTGCGGCGATCACCGCCTCCAGCGTCTGCCGCTCATGGCTCATGTAGGCCTTGGCGGTTTCCACCACATTGGGAATCAGGTCGAAGCGGCGCTGCAGCTGTACGTCGATCTGCGCGAACGCATTCCGGTACGCATTACGGGAACGGACCAGTCCGTTATAGATGCCAACACCGGCCGCGATAACTGCGACAGCCACCACAAGAAAGACCAGCAATATCAATGTGATGCCCATTCATCCTCTCCCCGTTTGTGCAATCGTGAAAAGCGGCGCTAGAATCGCCGACGGCAGTAGCTTACAGGCACCGATCACGATGAAAGAAAAGAACTCGCGCCGGGGAATCCGCCCGGTGGCATCGGGATTGCTGGGGGTGTTGATGCCCTTCGCATTGGCGTCCACCGCACAGACGCCCACCCACGCCAACCTGCCCATCGACGTGACCGCCAGCGCAGCCCTGCCGGTGAATCTGGAAAACGCGCCGCCCCCATCGCCCACGCAACCGATGCCCTATCGCGCCGCGCTGCGGCCCGACCAGGTGCAACCGCTGTCGCCCGAGTTCAATGTGGCCGCGATCGAGTCGCTGGCCGAGCAACTGACCTATGGCAACCGTGTTCCGGGCATGGCCATGGCCATCGTCCACAACGGCCGCATTCTTTCCGCGCGCGGCTATGGCGTTACCGATATCAGCAACCCGCAACAGGTGGACGCCCATACCGTGTTCCGCCTGGCCTCGTTGTCCAAAGCGTTTGCCGGCACCATGGCCGGGCTGCTGGTCAACGATGGCACGCTGCGCTGGGACAGCAAGATCACCGACTACGTGCCCGGCTTCCGCCTGGCCACGCCCGAGGCGACCAATGCGTTGACCGTCGCCGATGTACTCAGCCATCGCGTCGGCCTGACCTACAACGCCTACGACCGCGATGTGGAAGCCAACGCCGACTACTACACGCTGACCCAGAAACTGGCCAGCGCGCCACTGAGGTGCGCCCCTGGCGATTGCTACGCCTACCAGAACGTGGCCTTCAGCCTGGTTGGCGATGTGGTGTTCGCCGCCTCCGGCAACTTCTACGAGCAGGCGGTGGAGAAGCGCATCCTCAAGCCGCTGGGCATGAACGATGCCAGCCTCGGCCTGGCCGGCATCCAGGCCAGTTCGCGCTGGGCGCGTCCGCACGTGCGCAGCCGCAACGGCTGGGTTTCGCTGACCCCCAAGCCCACCTACTACCGGGTCGCACCGGCGGCCGGCGTCAATGCCAGCGCCAGCGACATGGCGCAATGGCTGCTGGCCCACACCGGCCATCGTCCGGACGTGCTGCCGGCGCCGTTGCTGGCCACCCTGCACGCACCGCTGGTGAGTACCCCCGGCGAAATGCGCTCGGGCTGGCGGCGTGAACGTCTGGATTCGGCCGGCTACGCACTGGGCTGGCGTGTGTTCGACTATGCCGGTCACTCGGTGGTGTTCCATGCCGGTGCCGTGCAGGGTTACCGCGGCCTGGTGGCATTGCTGCCCGAGCGCGACCTGGGTATCGCCATCATGTGGAACGGCGAAAGCAGCCTGCCCAGCGGCATGATGCCCACCATCCTGGACCGCGCCATTGGCCTGCCGACGCAGCGCTGGCTGGATGTGGATACCGACTTCGGCAGTGACAACCTGATGGCCGACGGTGCCCCTGCACGTGACGGCAAAAAGGGCGCGTCCTCCGAGCGTGCGGTGGCCTCGCCGCGCTGAGCGCCGGCACAGTGCAGCAGACAAAGGCGGCCAATGGTAATCCCCCCATTAACCAGAGTTCTGAGAAGTAGAGCTATGCGGCCATGGCCAACCGCTGCTTGGGGGTGATGCCGCCCAAGGCCATGTTTGGGCGTTCATGGTTGTACATCCACATCC
>NZ_LLXS01000019.1:0-7396 GCF_001431585.1 Stenotrophomonas pictorum JCM 9942
GTTAATGGGGGGATTACCATGCCCTGTCCCGGTTGGTTTGGGACATGCTGAGCTGGCAGGGAGGGGGTTCAACGGGCAAAGAAAAACCCCGCCGGAGCGGGGCTTGGTTTTCTTACTGTGGTGGCTACCCACAATCAGTAATCAATCCTCAGTTTCTTTACGCCGCACTTCGTCAATCTGCCTCAAGAGCGGATCAAACGTTCTCGCCATGTAGTTGTAGGACGGGTGTTCATCACTTATCACCACCTCCCGACCATCAGGAGTCTTGACCAGGAAATCCGGCTCTGACCCATACAGTTCGACCGTTGACCACCCAAGACTTCTAGAGTCAACAACGGCCCTATCTGCAGAAATCTGGTTTCTTGCTTTATCGCCTGAGTCATCCACTACGATGACAGGTGGCTCGCTGCCATTGATATCGCTGACGACAGCTTCAAACGCCCTGACTTTTCTAAGCTCTTTTCCCATCCCTACATTTCCTTTTCGAGGCGGGGCATGGTGCCACCGAAACCTGCCGCCGAGAAGAAGCGGAAGGCCAAGAAGCCCAAGCCCTAAACGACAAACCCCACCGATTGGCGGGGTTTGTCTACGCCGTGCCAATGGCAGTGGAAATCGCGCTAGAAGTCGTCATCGAAATCCGGGGTTTGCCAAATCGTTTTTGCGAGAAAAACGCCCACAACCCTTGTGACATTCGGAAGGGGCATCAACATGCTCTTCGCAGCAGCGAAGGAGGCCCCCATCGTGATCACGTCATCGACAACCACGATAGTGGACGCCACTGGCGGTGGGATCAGCGAGTGATCCACCGCGAGTGTCTTGCACAGATCGGTAGGACTCATTCGACCGGCTCCCTCGTGCTGCGCGGCCCGATCTTTTACCTGCTTAAGCAATGGCCTGACATCAACGCCCTGAATTCCCGCGCGCATGTGCTGTAAGACCCTATGCATTCGATCATCGTACTCAGGGTGCCCGAGCGGCTTGGAGCCCGGCATCGGAACAAATGTGTACCCTGCCTGGGTATTTTCAAGCGTCAATAACTTTCGGAGGGTAGCCCCCCAATACGTCACTGCCTTTTCTTTGTAGTACAGCTCACCCTGCTTTGCCGTGGGCTTCTTCTTCAGATTCAAAATCTGCCGATTCGTATCACTAGCTTCGAATCCGCCGCCACTGGTGTAGTCGCCGTAATACAGACATTGGTCGTTCGGGTCGAGCCAGGCATAGTGACGCGGTTCAATCTTCTGTAGGCGCATGCTTACCCAGAGCTTCCATGATCTCGGTGATATTCCTGACCCGAATCGCACCCTGCTCCTCATACTTTCGAGGCCAGCTGAGACTCGGATTCCTGAAGCAGCTATCGAGGATAAAAAGCTTCCGCCCTTGTGCAAGCGCTGCCCGTGCCTGCACCAGTGTGCCCGAAGTGTTCCCCGCCTCAACAATGACAGTCGCCTCTGTGAGGGCTGACATCGTTACGTTTCTCGCGGGGAAGAACAAGCTATTGGCTTTGTAGTGCTGCTGCTTGTAGCGCAAGAACGGAACCTGGGAAATGACCAGGTGTTCCTTTGCCAATTTCTCCTGCAGATCAGCATTCTCACGCGGGTAGTAATCGAACAGCGGAGTACCGATGACTGCAATGGTTCTACCACCAGCCTCCAGTGCCCCGCGATGCGCGGCCGAGTCAATACCTCGCGCGAGACCCGACACAACTGTGAACCCGCGCCTTACCAGCGCATGAGCAATACGCGTGGCATTTGCGGCGCCCTCCGGAGTTGGATTGCGAGTGCCTACGACGGCCACGCCACGCGTATCGACCAACTCCCAATTACCGCGATAGTAGAGAAGCTCTATCGGGTGATCTGCCTCTCGCAACTTTGCGGGGTACTCACCGGCGCCATGGACGCGAACGCCGACCGACTTCAGGCGCTCCTGCCCTACCTCTTCAAGCAATCTCTTCCAAGTGTCTCGAACCGTCGCCGCAGGCACCAGCTCAGAGGGCACGCGGTTGGGATTGTCGGCAAATAGCTGTGCGACGCCCTTGAACCAAGCCCCCTGCTGCAGCCACAGCGATTCATACGCCGCCATCTCGCGACGGAGCTCTATGGGTGGCGCAGCAAACAACGACTGATCGAAAACGGAACTCATAGCGAGTTGGGGCGTGGACTCAACAAACATAAAGGCCTCGCTTGAACATCCTGTCTGCAAGGAATCCAGTTCAATACTGGAGGGACTTCACCATGTCGTAGGTGCCCGACAAGCCAAGGCGAGGACCATGACAATGCCGTGGTTCCTTATGGTCGACCATCGCTCCCACAAGAGCAAGTTCCCGCCTGAACTCTAAGATGCCCTCGGCTGGTCCTTAGGGCTGCCCGAAGATCTTCGCAAAAACAGGAAGTTGGCAGATTCTCCCCTCCCCGCCGCCGCATCCGAAGCCCTGTTATCCTGCCGCCATCAGGGATAGGGGGCTACTCGGATGAAAGCCATTGCGGTGCTGTTGGCGCTTTGCGCCATGTTGTTCGTCTCACTCGCCGAAGCTCGCGGAGTGCGAGTCAGGGGGTACACCCGGAAAGATGGCACCTACGTGGCGCCACACTATCGCTCCGCTCCAAATTCGAGCAGGTCGGACAACTATTCGACCCGCGGGAACTACAACCCCTATACCGGCAAGCTGGGAACCGTCGATCCATACGGTATTGGGCGCCTTGGTCGCTCAAGTGCCTACACCGCTCCGGCCTATGTCGCACCGGCCGCTGCGCCAGCTCCGGCCACGTCACTACCGTCATCCAGTTGGCGTAACTACGGCAGCCCGCAATCCAACTACTTGAACCCCGCAGGTATTACGCCCGAAGGATCAAATGCTGCAATCAGAGCATCTGCTGCAATGGCTGAAAGGGAATCAGCACTGATTGCAGTCCAGGAGCTCGGCCAGAGGCTCCGCGCCTCCGATCAGCAATTCGACAGGAAGTTCGCACTGATCGAAGGCCGAGTTAAGGAGATACAGAACACCCTGCCTCCGGCTCAATGGGTGGGTGCAATCTCCGCAGCATGGGCGGGGCTGCCTGCCTATCTGCCGACACCAGTTTTCGCCTTGGCTTCGTCACAGCGGCTGTCCGCCCCCGCCGAATGCCAAGAAGCTGCAGACAAGGCCCGCCAACTTGCGGATGCCGCAAACAACTTGGCGAAGTGCGCATCTTGGGGCGATCTGGGCGACGACTGCGCCCGGCAGGCACGTGACGTCAGGTCTGCAGCCGACGACTACGAAGACGCTGTATCGTCGGCCTCTGGAATTTGCAGCTGAGAGAAGGAACCTGTCATGCCCGACTGGAAGGCCACCAATGGCCAGGACATCCAAGACGCCGAGATCGTCCCCACCACTGTCGGTCAGTACGTCCGGGGCAAGTTCGGGTACTGGGCGCGGCGGTATGTGGGGATGAGAGTAGTCATGGATTGCCGCGGGATCGGATTCGGATTGGCACTCTTGGTGTCGACTGCCCAGGTGGCAGCACAGAACACCAGCACCCCATTCTTCAGTAGCAGGCAAGGGCCAGCGACGACTGCCGATGTGGAGGGCCCGTTGAGGCTATTCGACAACGGGGTGAAGGCGTGCAAGCTGATGCTGCTGACAAACGCGCCGCTTGCCAACAGCTTCGTGAGGTCAAATAGCGGGGGCGTCACCGAAGTATGCGAGTGCACGTCCTTGCTGACCGTATCGCACGCAACCCGGGACGACCTGCAGGAAGTTCTGAGTGGCGGCGGAGACGCGTCAAGGATGATTGACCAACTGAAGAGCAACTTTTTGCTGTGCAACAACATCGGCGGGTAAGGCCATGAACACCACCAAAGATCGCTTTCCGTGGGACAAGCACGAAGTGACTCCTGAAGCCCGTGAGCTTACTAGGCGCATGAGCGCCGAGGCCAACTTGGATCGCCTGGAGCGGGAAAATCCGACTCGCCTACGCCATTACGCCCTGCTTGGCTTGGGTGGATTGGCCCTCGTCGCTTTGCCGCTACTACTCATCTCCTTGATGTTCGACCTCAGCTCATTCCTGAGCCGCCTCTTCTAAAGCAGCAGCGAACTCCTCCACGTCCTCGTCCTTGCTCTCCGCTGCAATTCGTTTCAGCACGTTGAGCTGCGCAGGCAGCGCCCCGACCGGGAGTTCGGTCGTTCTCGCCAGCCAGCGCACAGCGCTCGGATTGGTCATCACCCTGGCGATCACATTCGTACCAGCACCAGCTGCCGCCAGCTTCGCGAATACCGGGATATTGCCCGACAGCAGCGACAGCCCCAGCGACCCCCAATAGCCCGCAGCCACTGCGTTCGGCCCCGTGCCCGATGTGCTACGCAGTATGCCGTCGCTTTCCTTGATGCGCTCGGCGACCTGAGCAATCTTGGTGATGTTCTCGCTCATCTCTGGCCCATACCGGTGGAACAAGGTCTGCTGCGCTTCCGGGCTGAGCTTGTTCCAGTTGGTCAGAAAGCTGGCCGCACTGAACACTTCGCCCGCGGTGTCCTGCCCACTGGGATTGGCCAGCCCCATACGCTTGATGACAGCTGCCGTCACGTCCCGCTGCGCCTCTTTGGGCAGCGATCCCATAACCTGACGAAGCACCGTGGCCCCTTCCTTGGTGCCGGCGATTGCTGCCTGGAATACCTTTTCCGGGCCGCCGTTCTTGTCCACCACGCGCTGCAACAACTCCAGTCGCTCGCGGCTGTCCGCATAGAACTTGTTGGCCTTGCGCACGGCGCGTTCCGCACTCGGACCGGCCTGCCTGGCCAGGTCCTGCATGTCATCCGTCAGGGCGGCGTAAACCTTGCGCAGCTGCGCGGTGGGCTTGTCCGGCGATAGCGTGAACGAGAACGCATCCTCCCCCAGTTTGGTGCGGATGTCCTTGACCGCCTGATAGGGAATGCCCGTGCCACCAGCAGCCTGGGCTGCGGCGATGTCCGCTGCGATGTTATCCGCCAGCGTTTTCAGCTCGGGATTGATCATTGCGCCCGTCGTATTGGATGCACCGGGCGTCGGCGCGGTCAGTCTCTGCAACTCCTGTTGCGTCCTGGCCAGCGCGACCGGCGCATCAGCCGGAACATGCTGATCAACGCGATCGTAGAGCTGCCCGCGAATGCTCCGTACGCGGTCAGTGTACGTATCGACGCCCTGCTCAATAGCGCGGCCAGCCCCCTCGGCGGTCGGATCGTTGGACATGCGACGGGCGAAACCCTCCAGCCCGGAGCCGATCTCTTCGCCCTGCCGCTTTCCAAATCGAGCCATCACGCCGCCCGAAGTCGGGCCTCCAGCCAGCAACGTCTCCACGCCCTGACGCATCCAGCTGCCAGTGCCCTGGCCGATGGAAGGAGTGGAACCGAGCTGGCTGAAATCGTCGATTGCGGCTGAAAGGTTCTGGCGGTTCTTCTCGCCGCCACGAAACCCGCCACGCAATGCCATCGGCACGCCGGCGGTAATCGCGCTGGGGGCCAGCCCTCCCGCAAGAGCGGCCGCCAACTGAGCACCCTGGCCACCCCCAGCCTCACGGGTTGCGCCAGCGGCACCGGAGCCCGTGACAGTGCTTACCGCCTGCAGCGCCGGCTGCGCCGTCAGGAAGTCGCCAACACGGCTGGCCACCGTGGGCGATGCCGCCGCAGATCGGCCGGCATTGATCAGGCCGCCGGCGCCGAGCGTGAGCGCGGTCCCGGTCAACGCCTCGTTGATGTCGTTGTAGACGCGCTCGGTGGAGGTCTGCGGCTTCGGCAGGTTCAGTTTGTCAGCCAGCCAGGCACCGGTATCCCGGTACGATCCGGACTCCTGCACGCCCAGGCTTCGCTCGATGGGATTGGCGATGGCGTAGTTCAGGGCATCGCCACCGAAGGCCCCGATCAGCGAGCCGGCCCCCTGCAGCACGGAGCGACCACCCATCGCCACATCCCGCAGGAACCCCGGCTTCCAGCCATCGCCCATGACCTGATCCTCGGTGCTGGCCACGTTGCCGGCAACGTCAGAAAAATCGGGCGGCAAGGCGTTCACCGCAGGGATGTCAGTGATCGGCCCGCTGCTGCTCGAATCCAACACGAAGCCCGGGGGCAATGGCGGCAAGCCGCCGGCCGGCCGTGCAGGCGGATCGAGGACGAAGCCCGGAGGAAGCGGCGGCGTGGTCATTGTGCGGGCACCCATTGGCCGTTACGGAGTTCGAGGATCTGGCCCGTGGTCGGGTTGGTGGCGCGCTGGACCGGCGCAGCTCCCGGTGTCGGCACGGCTCCAGAGAGCACATCGCCTGCAGCCGGCATCGATGACCGCAGAAGCGATTCAACCAAGTTGGACTGCACACCAATCGGCTGCCGGAAGTTGGGGACCGTTACGCGCGCGCCTTCGACGTCGGAATTGGTGATGGGTCCAGTCGGGTCGTTGATCATGGCTTGGCCGCGCGCAGCGCCCTCGCTATAGGGCGATGAGTCTTGATTCGCCCATTCGGAGATCAGTGGGATATTGCCGAGAATTCTTCCCTGGAAGAATCGCTCCCCCTTGGTCTTCATCAAGTCAGCCACGGCCTGCGGGCCGGTCAGGCCGCGCGCAGGATCCCCCTCCTCCAGAAGTCGGTTCACTTCAGAGCGCGCCACGCCTGTTTGCGCCGCCACCTGATTGAGGACCATTTCACGCTGGATGGAGGTGCCCGCGATCTGCCGGCCATTCATTCCGCCGCCCGCAGCACCGCCGACCGCTCCATTCGCACCGGCGGCCGGCTTCCCGCCCGGATTCCACTGCCCGCGCCGCTGCAGGTCGAACTGCGCCTGGGCGATCCCAAGGCGCTGGCGGGTCGCATCGGCGCTCGCATAGCTGTTGGCGGCGCTGGCGCGCGAGGCGGCGGCGGAGGCATCGTGCTGACGGATACTGGCCAGGCCCTGATCCGTGGTCGTGATCCCGCCGCCGCCGGTAAGGAATACGTTATCCAGCAGATTCTGACCCTCGACCTTGGCAAGCTGCTGAGGGCCGCTGGCCACGCCCATCAGTGCCGCATTGGCGCCATCCCAATCGCCGGCCAGCGCGCGCGAGGCCGCATCGCCGCGGAAGCGCTGCGCCTGCACATCGCCCATGTAGCCGGACAGCTGCTCGGGGTTGTAGCCAGCCGCGAGCACTGTGGCCAGGTCAGCCGGCATGTCCAGCTTCACCAGCGCACCGGCCATATTGTCGAGTGCGGCCGCCTTGCTGCGCTTGACCTTGGCGTCAGCGATCAGCTGCTCCAGTTGCGCCGCCTTGGTCTGTCCGCGCTGATACGCGTCGGTCGTGTTGACGCCACCGCCGAGCAGCTTTCCGAAGTCCTGCCAGCCTGCCATTACGAAGTCCTCCACAGGGACGGATCACTGAACCAGCTGCCAGCCTCGCTACCAAACTGGCCCATCCCGCCCCCGCCC
>NZ_LLXS01000020.1:0-93396 GCF_001431585.1 Stenotrophomonas pictorum JCM 9942
ATCGAGGTGGAACGCTCACGCAGCACCGGCGGTGGGCGGGTCGGGCGGGGCGAGGCGGCGTTCGCCACCAGCGCCGCCTCGACCTGCCCGGCGACAGCCTGCTCGGCCCCGGCACCGCTCTGTGCCAGCCCGCTGCGATAGCCCAGCACCGCCAGCAGCGCGGCCGCCGGCAGCACCAACAGGTACCAGGGTTTTCTGGACAGGCTGGAAAGCATGGAAACCGGCGAAGACCGCTGCGGCAGAAGGATGCGAAGTCTAGCAACCACAGCGGCGGAACGGCTGAATCGGCGGGCGGAAAACGCGCAATCGGGCGCCGCCTCGTCTAGGATGCGCGGTCTGTCCCGCTGTCGCTGTCCCTCGCCCATGCCATTTCTCGAAATCACCCTGCGCTGCACCGAAGCCACACAGCCCCGCTACGAAAATGCACTCGACGACGTCGGCGCGCTGGCGGTGACCATGCTCGATGCCGACGCCGACACCAGCAACGAGCGGGCGATCCTGGAACCGGGCGTGGGCGAGACCCCGCTGTGGAACGAACTGGTACTGACGGCGCTGTTCCCGGCCGACACCAATGCGCTGGCGCTGCTGGCCGCGCTGGAAGCCTTCGATGCCGGACTGGACTGGAGTTCGGTCAGTTTCCGCACGGTCCAGGACGAGGACTGGGAGCGCGCCTGGCTGGACCAGTTCCAGCCGATGCGCTTTGGTGCGCGCACCTGGATCGTGCCGTGGAACCATGAACTGCCCGAAGACGCGCAGGCCGCCGATGCGGCCGTGGTGCGGCTGGACCCGGGCCTGGCGTTCGGCTCGGGCACCCACCCGACCACCGCGCTGTGCCTGCGCTGGCTGGACCAGCTTGCGACCGACGGCCTGCTGGCCGGCCAGGCCGTGCTCGATTTCGGCTGCGGCTCGGGCATCCTCGCGCTGGCCGCGCTCAAGCTGGGCGCCGGCAGTGCCACCGGTGTGGACAACGACCCGCAGGCACTGATCGCCACCGCCGACAATGGCGAGCGCAACGGCATGCAGATCGCCGCCTACCTGCCCGAGGACGAGCCGGTGCGGACCTACCCGATCGTGGTGGCCAATATCCTGGCCTCGGCGCTGGATGCGCTGGCCGAGCTGCTGGCCGCGCGCGTGGCGCCCGGCGGCCGCATCGCCCTGTCGGGCATCCTGCACGGCCAGGAAGACGAGCTGCTGCAGCGTTATGCGGCATGGTTCGACCAGCTCGACGCCGTGCGCGATGGCGACTGGATGCGCATCACCGGCGTGCGCCGTGCTTGAATGAGGCCAATGCGCCGGCCTTGCCACCCATGACCGAAGAAACCACTCCGCCTCGTCGGCCGTTGGCCACCTTCCTGCGCGCCGCCCCCGAGGGCACGGCAGCCATCGACGACGCCGGTGACGCGCCGGCCGGCGCCTGCCTGGTCGAAACCTCGCCGGCGGACGGGCAGCACGGGGAGGACCCGGCGGTGACCGGTGAGGCCAGCACCGCCGTGCTGACCCCGCCGCCGGAGAGCGACCCGGCTGTCGTTCCGTTTGAGGATGCCGTGGAAGCGGCCTTGCCGGAGCCAGCGGGAGTCGAGGCGCCCAGTTTCCTGCGTGCTGCCGCCACGCCCGGCACTGCCCGGCCCACCCCGCGCTGGCAGTGGGGCCTGCTGGGCGCACTGGCGCTGGTGTTGCTGCTGCAGATCCTCATCGCCGACCGCGCCACGCTCGCCGCCAGCGCCAGTACCCGTCCGCTGATCAGCGGCATCTGCACGCTGCTGCGCTGCGCGCTGCCGGCCTGGCATGAGCCGGCCGCCTTCGCCATGCTCAGCCGCGATATCCGCCCGGTGCCCGGTCAGCCCGGTGCGCTGCAGGTGCAGGCCAGCTTCCGCAACGATGCCCGCTGGGCGCAGGCCTGGCCGGCGCTGCGGCTGTCGCTGTCCGACGCCGATGGCCGGGTGATCGGCCGCCGCACGCTGCTGCCGGCCGACTACCTCGGCAAGGGCGCCGATCCCCAGGCACGGCTGGAGCCGGGGCAAAGCGCGCAGGTATCCTTCCGGCTGCGCGAACCGGCCGCGGCCACGGTCGCGTTCAACTTCGAATTCCAGTAACCGCGGTACCGGCGTGGCAGCGCGCCGGCCCACGCGCTAGACTCCCTCCCCTCACGACGGGCCGCGCGCCCGCCTCTGCTGAATCCGGGAACTCCCTTGAACGCTGCCCCTCCACGTCCTGACACCAGTCGCGGCGCTCCGAAGCCGCCGCTTCGCGAACACGTTGCCCAGTCCGTGCGGCGCTACCTGCGCGATCTTGACGGCTGCGACGCCGACGATGTCTACGAGATCGTGCTGCGCGAGATGGAGATCCCGCTGTTCGTGGAAATCCTCAACCACTGCGAAGGCAACCAGAGCCGTGCGGCGTCGATGCTGGGCATCCACCGCGCCACCTTGCGCAAGAAACTCAAGGAATACGGGCTGGCCTGATCCCGCCCGGCGGGCCTGGGCGGAGACGGCGCCGGGCTGCCGCACGCAGGGCGCGGCCGGCACGCAACCAGCGCCTCGGCCTACAATATCGGCCCGCTCCGCTGATCCCCACGCCCCATGTCTTCTGATCTGCTGCCCGTCCGCCGGGCCCTGCTGTCTGTTTCCGACAAGACCGGTCTGCTCGAACTGGCCCGCGCCCTGGCCGCCCGCAACGTCGAACTGCTGTCCACCGGCGGCACCGCCAAGGCGATCCGCGAGGCCGGCCTGCCGGTCAAGGACGTGTCCGATGTCACCGGCTTCCCGGAAATGATGGACGGTCGGGTCAAGACCCTGCACCCGATGGTGCACGGCGGCCTGCTCGGCCGTGCCGGTACCGATGACGCGGTGATGGCGCAGCACGGCATCGCCCCGATCGACCTGCTGGTGCTGAACCTGTACCCGTTCGAAGCGGTCACCGCCAAGGCCGACTGCACCCTGGCCGATGCGGTCGAAAACATCGACATCGGCGGCCCGGCGATGCTGCGCAGTGCGGCCAAGAATTTCGCCCGCGTCGCCGTGGCCACCAGCCCGGACCAGTACCCCGCGCTGCTGGCGGAACTGGAGGCCAATGATGGCCAGCTGTCGGCGGCCAAGCGTTTCGAACTGTCGGTGGCCGCGTTCAACCGCGTCGCCCAGTACGACGCGGCGATCAGCAACTATCTGTCGGCCGTCACCGACACCAGCGCCGCGGTGCCGGTGCGCAACGAATACCCGGCGCAGATGAACTCCTCTTTCATCAAGGTCATGGACCTGCGCTACGGCGAGAACCCGCACCAGAGCGGCGTGTTCTACCGCGACCTGTACCCGGTGCCGGGCACGCTGGCCACCTTCGTGCAGCTGCAGGGCAAGGAACTGAGCTACAACAACCTGGCCGATGCCGATGCCGCATGGGAATGCGTGCGCCAGTTCGACGTGCCGGCCTGCGTCATCGTCAAGCACGCCAACCCGTGCGGCGTGGCTGTGGCGGCCGATGTCGGCGCCGCCTACGAGATGGCCTACAACACCGACCCGACCAGCGCGTTCGGCGGCATTCTGGCCTTCAACCGCACGCTGGACGCGGCCACCGCCAAGGCCATCCTCGACCGCCAGTTCGTCGAAGTGCTGATCGCCCCGGACTACGAGCCGGCCGCGCTGGACTACGCCACCAAGAAGGCCAACGTGCGCGTGCTGCGCATTCCGGCCGGTGATGCGCGCAACAACTACGACACCAAGCGCATCGGTTCGGGCCTGCTGGTGCAGAGCGCCGACAACCGCGGCATGAGCGCCGACGAACTGAAGACCGTCACCCGGCGCGCGCCGACCGCCGCTGAAACGCGCGACCTGCTGTTCGCCTGGCGCGTGGCCAAGTACGTCAAGTCCAACGCGATCGTCTACGCCAAGGACGAGCGCACGATTGGCGTGGGCGCCGGCCAGATGAGCCGTGTCTATTCGGCACGCATCGCCGGCATCAAGGCCGCCGACGCCGGTCTGGTGGTGCCAGGGTCGGTGATGGCCTCCGATGCGTTCTTCCCGTTCCGCGACGGCCTGGACGCCGCCGCCGAAGCCGGCATCACCGCGGTGATCCAGCCGGGCGGTTCGATGCGCGATGCCGAAGTGATCGCCGCCGCCGACGAACATGGCATCGCCATGGTGTTCACCGGCGTGCGTCATTTCCGTCACTGAGCCGCGCACCGATGGCCATGGGGATGTTTCCACGCTTGATTTCCCTGGCCGCCGTGGTCCTGCTGGCGGCCTGCCGGCAGGACACGCCGCCGGCCGCCGGCGCCGGGGCGGAAAAGCCGGTACTGCGCCACGATGACGCGGTACGGGCGCTGCTGCAGGAGCGCTACGGCGCGCCAGCACAGCTGACCGGGAAATGGGCGCAGCAGCTGGAGGATCCGGGCACCGGCAGCGCCCGCCCGGTCCAGCGCGCGCTGTGCGCCGACCACGGCATCACCCTCGGCGGCAACCGCTACCGCATGCTGGCCGTCTGCACCGGCTATGCCAACGCCACCTCGATCGAGCTGGGCACCACCGATTTCATCGTGCTGCATGAGGCCGCCGACGGCAGCATGTGCCTTGCCGCCGAGTTGCCCGGGCGCGCCAGTGGCGCCGACGGACAGCCGGGCAGCATCAGCACGGTGCAGGTGGGCGCCGGAGCGTGGGCCTACCAGATCGACGACGAGCTGGTGGCCGTCGGCTCCAGAACGCGACACCGCGCCTGGCTGCTGTTCGATGGCGGCGACAGGCTCGCGGACGCCGGCTGGCTGCGTGTGCACTGGGACAACCACAACGCCATCGAATGCAACGCCGCCGGCCATTGCGCGCCCGGCACGCTGGCGCTGGATCTGGATATCCGGCCCGACGACAGCCAGCCCGCCGTGCCCTACTGGCCGCTGCGGGTGACCGAAAGCGGGCGCGACTGCCACGGCCGGACCAACCGGACCCATACCGTCACCTACGATCCGGCACAGGCGCGCTACCTGATCCCGGCCGACCTGCAACGCGAGGAATGCCGCTGATGCGCAAGACCGTTCTGCTTCTGGCTGCCGTTGCCGGCAGCGCCCTGTTGCCCGGCTGTGGCAGCGACCAGCTCACCGGTGCCCAGCGCGCGGCCATCGCCACGCTGGGCACGGAACTGCCCGCACCCTATCGCGATGGCCTGGTGATCGATTCGGTGCACCGCCATGGCGATGACCTGGTGCTGATGATCCGTTTTCCCGAGGCCACCGTGGCCATGGCCAAAGCCAAGCCCGACCTGTTCGCCGCGCTGCGCCGCGATGAAGCCGAGGCCATCGCCGAGCTGTGCCAGGAACCGGCGTTGGCTCCGGTCTACGCGGCCGGTGGCGGTGTGCGCCGCCGCTTCGTCGATGCCAACGGCGCGGTGTTTTTCGAAGTCGCCCTGAGCGCTTCCGACTGCCCTTCCCCTTGAATGCCCCACAGGAACTGACCCCATGAAAATCCTCGTCATCGGCGCCGGTGGCCGTGAACACGCTCTGGCCTGGAAGCTGGCGCAATCGCCGCGCGTGAGCGAAGTGATCGTCGCCCCGGGCAACGCCGGTACCGCCACCGAAGCCAAGTGCCGCAACGTGGCGGTCAAGGTCACCGACATCGACGGCCTGCTGCGCCTGGCCCAGGACGAGGCGGTGGGGCTGACCGTGGTCGGTCCGGAAGTGCCGCTGGTGCTGGGTGTGGTGGACCGCTTCCGCGCTGCCGGCCTGCGCATCTTCGGCCCGACCGCCGCCGCCGCGCAGCTGGAAGGCAGCAAGGCCTTCGCCAAGGATTTCCTCGCCCGCCATGGCATTCCCACCGCGTTCTACGCGGTGCACACCGAGGTGGCGCCGGCGCTGGCCTATCTGCGCGAGAAGGGCGCGCCGATCGTGATCAAGGCCGATGGTCTGGCCGCGGGCAAGGGCGTGATCGTGGCGATGACCCTGGACGAGGCCGAAGCGGCGGTGCACGACATGCTCAGCGGCAACGCCTTCGGCGATGCAGGCGCACGCGTGGTGATCGAGGAGTTCCTCGAGGGCGAGGAAGCCAGCTTCATCTCGATGGTCGACGGCCGCACCGCGCTGCCGATGGCGACATCACAGGATCACAAACGCGTGGGCGATGGCGACACCGGCCCGAACACCGGCGGCATGGGCGCCTACTCTCCCGCTCCGGTGGTCACCCCTGAAGTGCATGCACGGGTGATGCGCGAAGTGGTGGAGCCGACCGTGGCCGGCATGATCAAAGATGGCGTGCCGTTCACCGGCTTCCTGTATGCCGGGCTGATGATCGATGCCAGCGGTGCGCCGAAGGTCATCGAATTCAACGTGCGCTTCGGCGACCCGGAAACCCAGCCGGTGATGCTGCGCCTGCAGTCGGATCTGGTCGAGCTGCTCGAGGCGGCCATCGACGGCGCGCTGGCTGGCGTGGAAGCCTGCTGGGATCCACGTCCCAGTCTGGGCGTGGTGATGGCCGCCCGGCCGTATCCGGAAACACCGATCACCGGCGAGGTGATCTCGGGCCTGCAGGACGTGCCGGGGGATATTTCCCACGGCGGCGCCAAGGTCTTCCACGCCGGCACCGCGCAGGACGCCGCAGGCAACATCCTTTCCGCCGGCGGCCGTGTGCTGTGCGTGGCCGCGCTGGGTGACAGCGTCTCCGCCGCGCAGCGGCACGCGTATGCCGGTGTGGCGAAGATCCACTGGACCCACGCGTTCCACCGCAGCGACATCGGCTGGCGTGCCATCGCCCGCGAGCAGGATCAGGGCTGATCCCCCCTGAAACAGACCGGTGCGCTCGCCCTGCGGTCGCACCGGACGATTGCCGGTCTGTCCCCGGGACCGGCAATAATGGCCCCTGATCCCATCATCGAGCGCCACCCGCCTTGGAATCGCGCCTGACCCGGCTGTGGGCCCACGAGAAAGCCAGCTATGGGCTGCGGGTGTTCATCGCGCTCACCGCCGCTCTGGCCTACGGCTGGTACGACGGCCCTATCGGGGCGATCCCGGGGCTGTTCCTGGGCATCATCGCCAGCGCCATCGCCGAGACCGATGACAACTGGTGGGGACGCACCAAATCGGTGCTGCTGTCGCTGCTGTGCTTTGTCGCGGCCGCCGCCGCGGTGGTCGTGCTGTTCCCGCATCCGCTGCCGTTCATTACCGCGCTGGCGCTGACCGCGTTCGGCCTGACCCTGCTCGGCGCACTGGGCGAGCGTTATGCCTCCATCGGCCAGGCCACGGTGACACTGGCGATCTACGCGATGATCGCGCTGGACCAGCACCCTGGCAGCAGCCAGTGGCAGGCGACGGGTGAAGTGCTGCCATTGCTGGCGGGCGCGGCGTGGTACGGACTGCTGTCGATCCTGTGGGCGGCGATGTTCGCCAACCGCCCGGTGCGCGAGCGTCTGGCGCGGCTGTTCGTCGAGCTGGGCCAGTACCTGCAGCTCAAGGCCGACCTGTTCGAACCGGTACGGCAGGGCGACCTGGAGGCGCGACAGCTGGCGCTGGCCGAGCAGAACGTGCGCGTGGTGCGGGCGCTGAACATCGCCAAGACCGCGATCCTCAGCCGCTTCGGCCGCTCCGGGCGGCCAGGTGTGCAATCGGGTCTGTATTTCCGCCTGTACTACATGGCGCAGGATTTCCATGAGCGGGCCAGCTCCTCGCACTACCCCTATGAGGCACTGGCCGAAGCCTTCTTCCACAGCGACGTGCTCTACCGCTGCCGGCGCCTGCTGTCGCTGCAGGGCAAGGCCTGCCAGGCCCTGGGCCAGGCCATCCGACTGCGCCAGCCCTTTGACTATGGTGAGCGCACCCGCGTGGCCGGACAGGACCTGCAGTCCTCGCTGCAGTACCTGCGCGCGCAGCACAACCCGCAGTGGACGCGCCTGCTCGGTTCGCTGCAGCTGCTGGCGGCCAACCTGTCCAGCATCGAGCGGCAATTGTCGGAAACCGCGCTGGCCGACACCCCGCTGGAAGGCATCGACACCCGCCTGCGCGATTCCTCGCCGCATACCCTGCGCGAGATCGGCACGCGCCTGCGCCAGGCCCTCACGCCCGGCTCGCTGCTGTTCCGCCACGGCGTGCGTATCGGCATCGCCCTGATCGCCGGCTATGCCCTGCTTGCGCTGGTGCATCCGGAAAACGGCTACTGGATCCTGCTGACCATCGTGTTCGTGTGCCGCCCGCATTTCGGTGCGACCCGCTTGCGACTGGTGCAGCGCATCGCCGGCACACTGCTCGGCCTGGGCGTGACCTGGGCATTGATGCAGCTGTTTCCCGGTACCGGCCTGCAGCTGTTGCTGGCGCTGGCCGCGGCGCTGCTGTTCTTCATCACCCGTACCGACCGCTATGTGATCGCCACCGCGGCGATCACCCTGATGGCACTGCTGTGCTTCAACCTGCTCGGCGATGGCTTCGTGCTGATCTGGCCGCGCCTGCTCGACACGCTGATCGGCTGCGTCATCGCCGCGCTGGCCTCGCTGCTGATCCTGCCGGACTGGGAAGGCCGGCGGCTGCACAAGGTGATGGCGCAGGTGGTGGCGACCGGCGCGGCGTATCTGGAGGAGGTGCTGGGCCAGTACCGCAGCGGCATGCGCGATGACCTGCCCTACCGTATCGCCCGACGCGACATGCACAACGCCGATGTCGCCCTGTCGGCAGCCCTGTCCAACATGCTGCGCGAACCGGGCTATGCCCGCGGCAATCTCGATGCGGGTTTCCGCTTCCTCGCCCTGTCCAACACCTTGCTGGGCTATCTGTCGGCACTGGGGGCGCATCGCGCGCAGGCGGTGGTGGTCAGCGATGATCCGCTGGTCCACCAGGGCCAGCAGCAGCTGCAGCAGTCGCTGTCGCAACTGGCGCAGGCACTGGGCAAACGCGAGGCCGCCACGCCGCAGGAAGACGAGATCGCCCTGGCCGATGCACTGGAGCAGACACCCGAGGACATCAACGAGAAATCGCAGCTGGTACGTACCCAGCTGGCGCTCATGCTGCGGCTGCTGCCGCGGCTGCGCACGGTGGCCGCCGAAGCGGTGGCAACAACCACTGCCGGCAGCGCGCCCCCGGCAAAGGCCTAGCGCGACCTGCGCGCCGGCACGAAGAACACCAGCAGGCCGAGCAGCGCCAGGCCGCCGCCCAGCACGCACACGCCGTTCCAGCCGTATCGCGTCCACGCCGCCGTGCCCAGCGCCGAGCCACTGGCGCCGCCGATGAAGTAACAGGTCATGTAGGCCGAGGTGATGCGGCTGCGCGCGTTTTCATCCAGCTGGTAGATCGCGCTCTGGTTGTTGATGTGTACCGCCTGCACCGCGATATCCAGCAACAGCACGCCAACGACCAGGGCTGCCAGCGAGACCGGCGCCAGCGCCAGCACCAGCCAGGACAGCAGCAGCAGCATCAGGCCGCCGCCCGCCACCCAGCGCCCCAGTCCGCGATCACTCAGCCGCCCGGCGCGGCTGGCCGCCAGCGCCCCGGCCGCGCCCACCAGACCGAACAGGCCGATGGTGCTGATCGAGTAGCCATAGGCCGGCCCTGACAGCAGGAACGCCAGTGGCGTCCAGAACACGCTGAAACCGGCAAACAGCAATGCGCCCAGCAGCGAGCGCCGGCGCAGCAGCGGCTCATCGCGCAGCAGAACCAGCACCGAGCCGATCAGACGTGGATACGACAGTCTGGCCGTCGGCCTGTATGGCGGCAGCAGCCGGGCCAGGACAAGGGCACACAGCAGCAACGCCACACACGCAACCCAGTAGATGGTGTGCCACGAGCCGATGCCCGCCAGCAGCCCGGAGGCGGTCCGCGCCAGCAGAATACCCAGCAGCAGGCCGGCCATCAGCGTGCCGACCACGCGCCCGCGCTGCTCCGGTCGCGCCAGCGTGGCCGCATGCGGAATGATGATCTGCGCGGCCACCGCGCTCAGCCCAGCCAGGGCGGTACCCGCCAGCAGCTGGACGAAATTGCCGGCGCTGGCACTGATCCCCAGGCCCACCGATGCCAGCACGAACAGGCCGACAATCAAACCTCGCCGCTCCAGCCTGTCGCCCAGCGGCACGATCAGCAGCAGCCCGGCGGCATAGGCCAGCTGCGCCACCGTCACCACCCAGCCGGCCATCCCGGCACTGACGTCGAATACGCCGGCCAGCAGCTGCAACAACGGCTGGGCGTAGTAGTTGCTGGCCACCACCAGACCAACCGCGATCGCCAGCAGCAGCACCAGCGCGGAGGACAGCGGCCGCGACGCGGCGGCGACTGGAGCGGAGTTGTTCATCACAGGACATATCGCACAAGGCCGCGTCCGGCGCGGCAGAGCCGCTATTTTTGCCGAGCTTGCGCGCAGGCGGTGAAAACACCGCCATGACACAGTGATCCAGAAGCCTAGGCCGCGTTGGATGGTACTTCAGCCGCCATCACGGTCTGCTAATGTGCCGCGCAGACCAAGGAGTCCCGATGTCCGGCCACAGCCAGTTCTCATTGCTCACGCAGCGACGCTTCCTGCCGTTCTTCATCGTCCAGGCACTGGGCGCGTTCAACGACAACATCTACCGCCAGGCGATCATCGGTCTACTGTTCTATCTGGGCGTGAGCACCGAAGAACGCACGCTCTACACCAACCTGGCACCGGCGCTGTTCATCCTGCCCTACTTCCTGTTCTCGGCACTGGCCGGACAGATCGCCGAGAAGCTGGAGAAGCAGCGGCTGATCGTGATCACCACGCTGATGGAGATCGTGATCATGTCGCTGGCGGCGATCGGCTTTCTCACCCAGAACATGCCGGTGCTGCTGATCGCGCTGTTCTGTACCGGCCTGCAGTCCACCCTGTTCGGACCGGTGAAATACTCGGTGCTGCCCTCGATCCTCAAACCCGAGGAACTGACCGGCGGCAACGGCCTGGTCGAGATGGGCACCTCCATTTCGATCCTGACCGGCATGATCGCCGGCGGCATGATCTTCGCGCTGGCCGGCAGCCAGGGCCCCATCGTCGCGGCAGTGGCGATCATCACCCTGGCGTTGGCCGGCAACCTGGCCGCACGCCTGATCCCGCGCGTGGATGCCGGCGCGCCGGACCTGAAAATCCACTGGAATCCGCTGCGCGAATCGCTGGCGGTGCTGCGCCTGGCCAAGAAGCAGAAGGCGGTCCGCAACGCCATTCTCGGCGTGTCATGGTTCTGGTTCTTCGGCACCATCCTGACCTCGCAGCTGCCCACCTACGCCGAGGTCAATCTGGGCGGCGGCTCCACGCTGTACATCGTGGCGCTGGCACTGTTCTCGCTGGGCACCGGCACCGGTTCACTGCTGTGCGAAAAGCTGTCCGGGCGCATCGTCGAGATCGGACTGGTGCCACTTGGCGCGTTCGGCATGAGCGCATTCCTGTTCGATCTGTATTTCGCCCGCACCGGCACGGCCAGTGTGGCCGGTCTGGATCTGGCCGGATTCCTGCAACAGCCCGGCAGCGTGCGCATCGTCATCGATCTGCTCGGCATCGGCCTGTTCACCGGCTTCTTCGTGGTGCCGCTGTTCGCGTTGATCCAGAGCCGTTCGCCCAGGTCGGAGATGTCGCGCGTGTTCGCCGCGCTCAACATCCAGAACTCCGGCTTCATCGTGCTGGCCGCCGGGCTGGGCCTGCTGACCCAGACCGTGCTCGACTGGAGCGTGCCGCAGCTGTTCCTGGCGCTGGCCATCGCCAACGTGGTGGTGGCGGTCTACATCTTCACCATCGTCCCCGAATTCCTGATGCGCTTTTTGAGCTGGGTGATGGTGCACACCCTGTACCGGCTGCGCGTGACCGGCGTGGAGGAACACGTGCCCGATGAGGGCCCGGCGCTGATCGTCTGCAACCACGTCAGCTACATGGATGCGTTGATCCTGTCGGCGACCATCCCGCGCCCGGTGCGCTTTGTCATGTACTACCGGATCTTCAACATCCCGGTGATGCGCTGGATCTTCACCACCGCCAAGGCCATTCCCATCGCCAGCCCGAAAGAGGACGCCGCGCTGATGCAGCGCGCGTTCGACGAGGTGGATGCGGCGCTGGCCGAGGGCGAACTGGTCTGCATCTTCCCGGAGGGCGCCTTGACCCGTGATGGCCAGATCGCGGCGTTCAAGTCCGGCGTGGAGAAGATCCTGGCGCGGCGCCCGGTACCCGTGGTGCCGATGGCGCTCACCGGCATGTGGTCGAGCATGTGGAGCCGGCGCGACACCCGGCTGGGGCGGATGCGGGTACCGCGCCGCTTCCGCGCCCAGATCGGCGTCATCGCCGCGCCCCCGGTGGAGGGAACCGCTACCGGTGCCGCGCAGCTGGAGGACAAGGTGCGGGCATTGCGCGGCAGCGAGGCCTGAGCACACGCCACGCTTTCCAGACGTAAGACAACTGGCTACGCTATCGCGCTTACGCATCGCAGGGGACAATGCGACGCAAGGGACACCCAGGGGATACATGGACAACGCGACACCACCGGTACCGGCACCAGCGCCGGCGCCGCCCATTCCGCAGCAGGTTCACCACTACTACCATCCGCACAAATCCGGTGGCGTGGCGGCGTTGCTGGAAGTTCTCCCCGGCCTGTTCCAGGTGTTCGGCATCGGCCATATGTACGCTGGCAATGTCGCCACCGGACTGTTCATCATGTTCGGCTACTGGGCCGTGGCCTTCGTCAATTTCCTGCTGCTTTTCCTGTTCATCGGTTGGATCACCTGGCCCCTGTGCTGGATCGCCGCCATGATCATTTCGCCGCTGATCGCGGCAAATGCCTGCAAGTCTCGCTGATTTTTCAACAAGGAGTTTTTCGTGAACACCAGCAGTCCCGCCGTTTCCAACAACCTCGTCTGGGCGATCCTGTCCACCCTGTTCTGCTGCCTGCCGCTGGGCATCGTTTCGATCATCCACGCCGCCAAGGTCAACGGCCTGCTGGCCGCCGGTGACGTCGCCGGTGCCCGTGACGCCTCGGAGAAGGCCAAGAAGTGGGCCATCTGGTCGGCCCTGGCCTGGGTCGTGGTCGTGATCCTGTATGTGGTCGTGTTCGTGCTGCTGGGTGTTGGCGGTGCGATGAGCGGCGCATCGGGTTACTGATGCATTACGCAGGTCGGCTGTCCGCGGCCGGCCTGCGCTCTGTGACATGAGATTTCCCCCGCACCTGTTGCGTTATGCACCGCTGGCCGCAATGGCCACGCTCGGGGCCGGTGCGGTGGCCGTGCTGGGCCGGATCGATCCGAACACACCCGGCAATCCCCTGCCCGCCTGCCCGTTCTACATGCTCACCGGCATCCTGTGCCCGGGTTGCGGCAGCACCCGCTGTCTGCATGCGCTGGTCCAGCTGGACCTGCCCCAGGCCCTGGCGATGAACCCACTGCTCGTGGTGTCGATTCTGCCCATGCTGATGATGGCCCTGCACGGCGCGGGTCTGTGGCCGAGAGCACTTCAGCCGATGCTGCGACCGGTTGCGCGGCCGATGCTGTGGATGGGACTGATTGCCGGCTTCTGGGTTACCCGCAACCTTCCCTGGTATCCGTTCCATCTGCTGGCGCCGGGCTGATACAGCCGCCTTCCGCGCGGCTGGCGCGGTGGCCCTGCAGCACTCCCTGTTGGCGGGACTAGCCGACCCAGCCGGCGATGATCATCAGCGCCAGCACCACCATCCACAGCAGCAGCATGCGCCAGACCAGGCTCATCGCATCGCGCAGTTCGGGAAAGCGCTCGTCGGCCGGCAGCATGCCTTCCAATCGCGCCGCTTCGGCCGCTTCGGCTTCTTCCACCAGCTCGGCCCCCACACTCGCGCGCGCAGCCTCGGCCAGGAAGCCGATGGACAGCGATGCCCGGCTGCCGCCGGCACGGCGCCACGCCGAAGACACGGTGTCGAAATTGCCCGCCAGCGCCATCGCCAACGTCATCAGCTGCGCCACCGGCCATTCCAGGATTTTCAAAAAGGTGTTGCCGTCTTCGCGCGCCGCAGGCGAGAGCAACGCGCCCTGCGCGCCGTGCACGGCCTGCGCCAGCAACCGGTAGAGCAGCACGCCCCACGGCCCCAGCAGCAGGAACCAGAACAGCGGGGCGAACCAGCGACGCAATCCATTGATCACCGTGGCATCCACCAGCGAGGGGGTATCCTCGCGCAGGCTGCCGCCGGCGCATTGCAGCTGCGAGATCGCCACACCACAGGCGTTTGCATCTTCGGCATCGATCACCGCTTCCACATCGCGATCCAGATCGCGCGGCCCCCAGCACAGGGCCAGCACGGCGATGCCGAACAGCAGCGACGGCAAGCCGTACAGCCGCCCGGACAACAGCCACTGCAGCGCGGCGACCACCAGCACGCAGGGAAGGATCGCCAGCCACAAAGCATGGCGGTTGTCCTGCGCCGTTTCCGACTGACCCTGCACCCACGCCAGCCAGCGCCCGAACCAGCGCCAGTCGCGCAGCGCGGCCATCTGCGCCGGCGCCAGATGGCCCAGTACCAGCGCGGCGATCACCGCTACCAGTGTCGTGAACATGCGGATTCTCCTGTCACGATTGTCGGCATTGCCTTCCCCCTTGGAACCGGCGCAGATGGCGCTGGCAGCGGCTCAACGACGCTGACGGTCGAACCAGTCCCCGATCAGCGTCCGCGCGATGGAAATCCGCGGCGGCAGCAAGATACCCTGCCCGTCATCGTCGATATCACGCTGCATTGCCGAGCTGATTTCATCCACACTGAACCAGCGCGCATCTTCCAGTTCGCCATCCACGGCCGGAACATCGTCCTCGGCAGTGGCGCAGAAGCCGACCATCAACGCGCCCGGAAACGGCCACGGCTGCGTACCCAGATAACGCGCTTCACGCACCCGCACCTTGGCCTCCTCGAATACTTCGCGCCTGACCGTCTGCTCGAAGGTCTCGCCCGGTTCCACAAAACCGGCCAGCACCGAATAGCGGCGTGGCGCCCAACTGGCCTGGCGTCCCAGCAGCAATCGCCCCTGGTTTTCGACCGCGACGATCACCGCCGGATCCACCCGCGGATAGTGTTCAGTGCCACATTGTCCGCAGTGGCCGATGAAACCGCCGCGACGGAAATCCACCGCGCCGCCACACACGCCGCAATAACGGGTGCGCGTATGCCAGTACGACATGCCACGGGCATAGCAGAACGCGGCCGAATCGGCCGGCGACCAGCTCGCCGCGGCCTGGCGCAGATCCACCCGCTGCGGCGCGCTTACCGTCACCGCACCGGCCTCGACCACGAACACTGCACGGCCCTGTTCCACGCCCAGAAAGATCGCCGATCCCGGGCCACCGCCCAGATCCCGGCCACTGAGCGGGAGCGGCTGTCCGCTGTCATCGCACAAGGCCGTGCCATCGGTATCGAGCACCAGCACGCGGGCCTGCGGCCACAGGCCGGACAACGCATCGGGGTCATCGCGCAACGCATCGGCGCGATCAAGGGAGCTGGCGGTAAACGCGTAGCCGGCCAAGGAAGGTAGGGAGAGCTTTGACATCGGCCAGAGCGTGCCGACAAAGCGCCCCTATCGCAAGGGCGCCGTGTGCGGCCGGTGACTCAGACCGAGAAACTGCTGCCGCAGCCGCAGGTGGTGCGGGCATTCGGGTTGCGGATCACGAACTGTGCGCCGGTCAGGCTTTCGGTGTAATCCACCTCGGCCCCCATCAGGTACTGCAAGCTCAGCGGATCGACCAGCAGGGTCACGCCGTCGGTGACCACCGCCAGATCGTCGGCCTCGCGGTTCTCGTCGAACTCGAAGCCGTACTGGAAGCCGGAACAGCCGCCCCCCTGGATGTAGACGCGCAACGCCAGCGCGTCACTGCCCTCGTCCTGGATCAGTTCACGCACCTTGGCCGCGGCCGCACCGGTGAAATTGAGCGGACGATCAAGCGACTGGTAATCAGGTGCCGGCTTGGCGCCGGGCAGGGACACTAACGTACTCATGGGGTCAGCATGGGGACGCGGCCGGGAGGATTCAAGCTTCGGCCGCTTCAGCTTGGCGGATCTTTCCGCCCCGCTTGGCCTCCGGCGACGGCAGCGCGGCGACCGCGCTGGCGGAATGGACCAGTCGACCGTTCAACTGGGCACCGGCATTCATCTCCACCACCTGGTAATGGACGTTGCCGGTCACCCGCGCGCTCGGGGTCAGCTCGATCCGCTCGCTGGCGTACACGTCGCCATCCAGGCGGCCGCTGAGCACCACCACCGCGGCGCGGATCTCGCCTTCGATATGACCCTGTTCGGCCAGCGTCAGCATCGCCTCGGCACCGTCTTCGGCGACGACCTTGCCCAGAATGCGGCCTTCCACGTACAGCCCGCCGCTGAACACCACATCGCCGCGGATCACCACCTGCGGCCCGATCAGGGCGTCCACGACCAGCTGGCTGTCGCGGTTGGATTTGCTTTTGAACATCATTACTCCCCTCTGCCGTTGCCGGCGAGCTTCCAATCGAATGTCTGTGTGGCGCCTCCCCCGGGCCCCGACAGCGAGACTCGCACACGTTGCGGGGTGAAATCCCGGGGCAGCATCACGCTCCCGTCCAGCTGCTGGAAATAGCGGAACGAATAGTTCTGCCCGGGCACATCCTTGCGCTGGTGCAGCTCATCCCAGCTGACCGTGGTCAGTTTGCCGTCTTTCACGCCCTCTACCGAGAAGCGCATCTGGCCCTGGCTGATGGCGCCGCGGTTCAGGTTCTGGGTCAGCACCACGCTGTAATGCCAGGTCCCGGCCGCCTCGGCGGAAAATTCGATCGAATGGGCGTTCAGGCCCTTGCGCTGGCTGGTGGCCCCCACCAGCCGCTCATAGAAGGCGACATCGGCGCGCAGGCCGGCGATTTCCTCGTCGCGCTCGGCCAGCGAGGCCTGCACTTCGGTATTGGCCGCGCGGCTGATCTTGTCCGATGCCTCGAGCGTGGCCTGCCTCTGCCGCAATTCTTCGATCTGCCCGCGCTGCTGCTCCAGCTGCTGCTCGCTCTGGCGCAGGCGCTCGCGCAGACCACCCGCATCGGGCGAGGCATAACGGGCGGCCAGCCAGCCCACCAGCAGCAGCGACAACAGCCAGGCGGTGGCCAGCAGCGCAAGGGGCAGCCAGCCCGGGCGGGTGCCACCGGCGCCGCGCGGGGTGATCTGGAAACGGGAAGGCGATCGGTTGTTCATGGCAGTGGCCGGCACCCGTGAGTGAAGACGGGCGCTTCTGCTCCGTTCGAAACGACACGGCAGTGTAAACGACCCCCGGCCAGGGCGCCGGCAGGCCGGATCTGGCATTCACCGCGGCCATGCCCGATAGTTGGACCCTGCTCACAGTTTCCTCATGGACCGACGACCGTGACCGACGCCCATATCTTTGTCATCGGCATCCTGCTGGCCTGGCTGGCCGGCATCCGGGTGTATCTGACCGTGTTCGGCGTGGGCCTGGCCGGGCTGCTGGGCTGGGTCGAGCTGCCGCCGGCGCTGCAGGCCACGCAGTCCTGGTGGGTGCTGGGCACCTCCGGCGCACTGGCCGTCACCGAATTTTTCGCCGACAAGATTCCCGGTGTGGACTCGATCTGGGACCTGCTGCAGACCCTTGCCCGGGTGCCGGCCGGCGCCTTCCTCGCCGCGGCGACCCTGTCAGGCGACGGGGAGCTCAGCACCGGCGTGCTCGCCGCTGGCGCCGGGGTCGCGCTGGCCAGCCACGGCCTGAAGGCCGGTACCCGCGCCTTGCTCAACACCTCGCCGGAGCCGGCCAGCAACTGGGTCGCATCCACCGCCGAGGATGGCGTGGTCATCGGCGGGCTGGCGCTGGCGCTGGCCAACCCGTGGCTGGCGCTGGTGTTCGTGATCGGCGCCAGCCTGATCGGTGCGCTGACGGTATGGCTGATCTGGCGCATGCTCTGGCGCGGATTGCGCCGGCTGTTCGCCGCCCCCCCGCCCGCTGCGCGGCCCGCACAAGCGCCGGCACCGGGCGATCATTCGCTGCCACCGTCGGCTTGACCGCATAATCCACGGTCGACCGGGAGTACCGATGGCCACCAACGACACTGTGATTTCCTCCGCACGACCGATCCGCGCGGAAACCCCACCGGCCAATTACTGGCAGCGCTGGAGTGTGGAGAACGTGCCTGCCAGCATCACCCAGCCCGAACAGACGCAGGCACCCGCCCCGGTGCCTTCGGCGGCCCGCAACGAGAACAGCAATCATCAGGCCGCCGGCGAAGCACCGTATCGCGTGCTGATCGTCGAGGACGACCGCTCCCAGGCGCTGTTCGCACAAAGTGTGCTGCACGGCGCCGGCATGCAGGCCATCGTGCAGATGGAAGTGGAGGGCGTGCAGCAGGCCATCACCGAGCACCGCCCGGACCTGATCCTGATGGACCTGCACATGCCCGGCCTGGACGGCATGCGCCTGACCGCGCTGATCCGCCAGCGGCCGGACCAGCAGCTGCTGCCGATCGTGTTCCTGACCGGCGATATGGATCCCGAGCGCCAGTTCGAGGTGCTCGACAGCGGCGCCGACGACTTCCTGACCAAACCGATCCGGCCGCGCCATCTGGTGGCAGCGGTTTCCAACCGTATCCGCCGCTCACGCCAGCAGGCACAAGGACGCAGCGACACCGCGCCGGTGATGAACAATCCCGAGACCGGCCTGCCCACCCGCCACAACCTGATGCTGCAGCTGGACACCGCCCTGGCCGAACGGCAGCCCGGTGGCGTGATGTTCATCGAAGTGGCCAGCGCCCTGGGGCTGCGCGAACGCTATGGCTATGCCGCCTTCGAACGGCTGATGGTGCAGGCCGGACGACGCCTGGCCGAGGCGGCGCGGCCGCATCTGTTGGCCCGTCTGAACGACAACAGCTTCCTGCTGCTTACCCGCGGTATCGACGAAGAAGCACTGGCACCGCTGGCAGGCGCGGTGCGCCAAGCGCTGTCGGCCCATCCATTGATCGCGCGCGAGGACGAATCGGTCCACCTGCGCTGCGCCATCGGCTATGCCGGCCTGTCACACGGCTTCGCCGATGCCGGCAGCGCGCTGGAGGCGGTGGAGCGCACCGCGCTGCTGGCACGCCTGCACCCCGACGGTCTGGTGGCTTACCAGGGCAGCGAAGACGCCACGCATGAACACCTGGCCCTGCTGGACGGCCAGATCGAACTGGCCTACCAGCCCATCGTCGCTGTCGCCGGTGGCGACACCGCCCAGTACCAGGTGCTGCTGCGCCTGCGCCAGAGCAACGGCACCCTGCTGTCCGCCGGGCAGGTCATTCCCGCCGCCGAAGCCGCCGGCCGCATCGCCGACCTCGACCAGCAGATGCTCGACCACGCACTGGGCATGCTGCACCTGTACCAGCATGCCACGCCACCGATGCGGCTGTTTGTCTCGCAGTCGCTGCGCACACTGGCGCGCGAGAGCTTCGCCAACTGGCTGTTGAATGCACTGCAGGAGCGCCAGGTGCCCGGCAGCTCGCTGGTGGTGGATGTCCGCCTGGGCGACGCACTGGTGCATGCGGTCACCCTGCAGCAGTTCTGTACCCGGCTGATGCCGGCAGGTGTGCAGTTCTGCCTGAGCCAGTTCGAGCCCGGCGACGAGGCCAATGCACTGCTCAGCCAGTTGCCGCTGAGCTACGTCCGCATGGCCGGTCGCTTCGCCGGCAGTGCCGGCAGCCAGAAACTGCGCGATGAGCTGCGGCTGGCCATCACCAGCGCCCATCACGCCGGGCTGCAGGTCATCGGCCAGCAGATCGAGGACCCACAGGCCGCCGCAGCGATGTGGATGAGCGGGGTCGACTTCATCCAGGGCAACGTGGTGCAGTCGGTGGGCACGGAGCTTAACTTCGATTTCCAGAACGCGGTGCTATGAGCGGGCGCTCGGCCGAGCACACACCGTCAGCCACCGGATGGGCGATCGCCGCGGCGATGCTGGCGATCGCCGCGGCAGCATGTGTCTGGCTGCTGCCGCCCCGCTTCGCAGCCCTGGCCGCAACCGGCGCCATGCTCGGCGCTGGCGCCTCCGCCCTGTTCGCCGTTTTCGCCAGCCGCCACCTGGCAGACACCCTGGCACTGCAGCGAAGCCGCGCGTTACAGAGCGAGCGCGAACTGCTGCGACTGCGGCAGGAAGAGCAGCGACACACCCGGCTCGAACAGCAGCTGCTGCAGGCCAAGCAGGAGGCCGAGGCTTCGACCCTGGCCAAGAGCGAGTTCCTGGCCACGATGAGCCATGAGATCCGCACCCCTCTCAACGGCATCATCCCGATGCTTGAACTGGTTGCGCAGGGACACCTGGAGCCGGAACAGCGGGAGATGCTCAACACCGCCAGCGAAAGTTCGCGCCAGCTGTTCCGCATCGTCGATGACATCCTCGATTACTCCAAGCTTGAAGCCAACCGGCTGGAGCTGGAGATCACCACCTTCAACCTGCGCGAACTGCTCGATTCGATGCTGCAACTGATGCAGCGTTCGGCCGAGCACAAGGGCCTGCGCATCACGTTGGCACTGGATCCGGCGGTACGGCTTTCGGTGCGCGGCGATCCGGTACGGTTGCGCCAGGTGCTGAGCAACCTGCTGGTCAACGCGATCAAGTTCACCGAGCGCGGCAGCATCCAGATCCAGGTCAAACGACTGGGCGAAACCAATGCCCAGCACCAGCTGCGCTTTGAAGTGCACGACACCGGCATCGGGATCGATGCGGCCCAGCAGGAGCGCCTGTTCAACGCCTTCACCCAGGCCGATGCCTCCACCACGCGGCTGTATGGCGGCACCGGGCTGGGACTGGCCATCTGCAAACGCATCATCGACCTGATGCACGGCAGCATCGGCGTGGTTTCCACCCCGGGCAGCGGCGCCACGTTCTGGTTCGAGATTCCCCTGCTGAAGGTGATCGGCGATCTGCGCCAGACGGCTCCGGTAGAGAACAAGACTCGGGTACTGCTGGTCACACCCGAACCGCGTCTGCGCCAGCGGCTGGAGCTGGCACTCCCGCACTGGGGCTTTGCGGTCCACGCAGTGGATACGGTGCAGGAGGCGCTCGAGCGCCTGCGCAATGGCACCGCATCCAACGCCTATCACACCGTCATCGGCGATCTGGAACCCCTGCGCCAGAGCGCCCTGGCACTGCAGCGCGCCATCGCCCGCAACGAGCACGGCGACCTGCGCCTGATCTGGCTCTACGGAGATATGCCGGTCGCCGAAGAACTGCGCGCCCATGGCAACCTGCTGTCACGGCAAAGCCCGGATGCGGATCTGCGCGCAATGCTGGCGCCGGTGATTCAGGCGCCAACACCGGCGACGCCCGCCCCGCAATCGGCAGCCGCCCAGGCCGAGCCGGACACCCCCACCGCACTGGCCGGAGCACGCGTGCTGCTGGTCGAAGATAACCCGGTGAACCTGCTGGTCGCGCAGAAGCTGATGGCCGTCCTCGGCTGCGCGGCCGACACCGCAGTCCACGGCGAGATCGCCCTGCAGAAGATGCGCGCACAACGCTACGACGCGGTGCTGATGGACTGCCAGATGCCGGTGCTCGATGGCTACAGCGCCACGCGCCGCTGGCGCGAGCACGAGACCGCTGCGGGCCTGCACCGACTGCCAATCATCGCGATGACCGCCAACGCCATGGCGGGCGATCGCCAGCGCTGTCTGGATGCCGGGATGGACGACTACCTGTCCAAGCCCATCGCCCGTGACGAGCTCGCCGCCTGCCTGCGCCGCTGGTGCAAACCGGCCTGCGCAGCCACTGCTTCCGCGGTGCCGGACATGCACCCTGCGATGGCCCCCCCTCCGGTGGAAACGCCATCCAGCATGCCGCCGGCCACTTCGCTGCCGGTGCTCGAGCGCGAAGTGCTCGATGAGCTGCGGGAAATCGCCGGCGGAGAAACCGCCACCATCATCGAGGTGTTTCTCGATGACACCGCACCGCTGGTCCGTCGACTGCAGGACGCGGCGGCCAACGCCGATCTGGACCAGTTGCGCGAGCTGGCCCACAGCCTGAAATCCTCCAGCGCCAATGTCGGCGCGCTGGCGCTGTCAGCCGCGGCGCGCCGGGTGGAACTGGATGCCCGCGCCGGCACCCTGGAAAGGCCGGCGGTGATGGTCGCGCTGATCATCGCCGAGTTCGCGCGCGCGCGCCTGGCACTGACCGGCTACCAGGCCGGAATCCGCGAAACCAACAGCACCGTCGACCACTGAAGCCGGATCAGTCGTCCAGCTTGGTCAGCAGATAATTCGGCTCGCCGATGCGCGCGATCAGATCCAGCTGGGTTTCCAGCCAGTCGATGTGCTCTTCCTCGGAATCGAGGATCTTCACAAACAACTCGCGGCTGACGTAGTCACCGATGGACTCGGCGTAGGCCACCGCATCGCGCAATACCGTCACCGCTTCGATCTCCAGCGCCAGATCGCACTTGAGGATCTCGGTGGGATTTTCGCCGATGCGCAGCTTGCCCAGCGCCTGGAAGTTCGGCAGTCCTTCAAGGAACAGGATGCGATCAGACAGCACGTCGGCGTGCTTCATCTCGTCGATCGATTCCTTGTATTCGTGTTCGGCCAGTTCCTTCAGCCCCCAGTTCTTCAGCATCTTGGCGTGCAGGAAGTACTGGTTGATGGCGGTCAACTCGTTGTAGAGGACCTTGTTGAGGAATTCGATGACCTTGGCGTCGCCCTTCATTGCACTCGCTCCCGCAGTTGAACGCGGGCACTGTAACGCTTGCGGATGCCGCATGAAGGAACGCGAATCGTGATCATTAGCCCCAACACGGGCTCACCTTGGGGGAAGCCCCGCTGGGACTTACGCGGCGCGGGCCATCCCCAGGACGGGGAGCGGCAGGGCCCGGGTGTTGCGGGCCTGCTCCAGCAGGCCGGCCGCCATCTCCAGACAAGAGCCGCAATTGGACCCGCACCCGGTACGCATCGTCAGCTCTGCCACCGTTTCGCAACCCGCCAGTGCGGCTTCGCGGATCTGGTGATCGGTAACTCCGGTGCAGATGCAGACGTACATGATGCGTGGGCCTTGAGCAGCCGGAAGCGGCTGATCGAGATTCAAACGCAAACGCGAATAGTTGTCAATTCCGGGGTGAACCGCCCCTAATCCTCCTGGAGCCGTCGCCGCGGCCAGGGCCCGGTCCGGCGCGTTCGCTTGCGTGGCCGCTCATGCCCGGCACTGCTGCCCGGCAACCACGCCTCCTGTGCGGATCGCGGCATCGCCTGAATACCGCCCCCCGCCACCCCCTGCGCCAGCGGCGCCAGATGCCGCAGCGCACGCGCATAGACACCCCGCTTGAACATCACCACATGCTCGACTGGGTACCAGAAGTCCACCCAGCGCCAATGGTCGAATTCCGGGGTCTCGGTCAGGTCCAGGCGCACATGCGCTTCATCGCCGGTCAGACGCAGCAGGAACCAGACCTGCTTCTGGCCGACGCAGACCTGGCGCTCGTTATGGCGGATGGCCCTGGCGGGCAGCCGGTAGCGCAACCAGCCAGGCGTGGCCCCCAGCACTTCGACGTGCTCAGGCAACAGACCGGTTTCTTCCTGTAACTCGCGATACATGGCCTCGACCGGCGTCTCGTCGGTGTTCATTCCACCTTGCGGGAACTGCCAGCCATCCCGGCGCACGCGGCGTGCCCAGAACACCTGCCCATCCTCACGCATCAGCACAATGCCGACGTTCGGTCGATAGCCGTCCGGATCGATCACGATGCGGACTCCTGAAAAATCTACTGCAGCGACTCTGCCATGGCCGCCCTCAGGCCACAAGCACGGAAAAAACCTGTTGACATAGTCCGGCCGTCCAAGAATAATTGCGGGCTCCCTGAGGCTATGTAGCTCAGCCGGTTAGAGCACAGCACTCATAATGCTGGGGTCGGTGGTTCGAGTCCACCCATAGCCACCACAGGGAACAGAGAGGCAACTCTCGCAACCACAGCCCCGTCGCCAAGCGGTAAGGCACCTGACTCTGACTCAGGCATTCGGAGGTTCGAATCCTTCCGGGGCTGCCAGATACCAAAAAGGCCAGATCGAATGATCTGGCCTTTTTTTATTTATCAATGCCAGTCAAAACATGCGAAATCTGGCTTCCACACGCATGGCATGCGATAATCCGGCCCACACCTAGCCCCGTCGCCAAGCGGTAAGGCACCTGACTCTGACTCAGGCATTCGGAGGTTCGAATCCTTCCGGGGCTGCCAGATACCAAAAAGGCCAGATCGAATGACCTGGCCTTTTTCTATGCCCGACCCCACCCGCGCACCCACACTGCACCGACGCCAGAAACAACAAAAGCCCGGACGAGCCGGGCTTTTGCTTCGCAACCAGTCGGGCAACCGGAGTCGCCCGATCCAGAGCACTGGAAATCAGCGCTTGGAGAACTGGGTGGCGCGACGGGCCTTGTGCAGACCGACCTTCTTACGCTCGACTTCACGGGCGTCACGGGTCATGAAGCCAGCCTTGCGCAGCTCGGACTTCAGGGTTTCGTCGTATTCGACCAGTGCACGGGCGATGCCCAGACGGATCGCACCGGCCTGACCGGTGGTGCCGCCGCCAGCGGCGGTGACCAGGATGTCGAAGCTTTCGGTGTTCTTGGTCAGCTCGAGCGGCTGGCGCACGATCATGCGCGCGGTCTCACGACCGAAGAACTCGTCCAGCGGACGACCATTGACGGTGATGTTGCCCGAACCCTTGCGCAGGAACACGCGAGCGGTGGAGGACTTGCGGCGGCCAGTGCCGTAGTTTTGAGTGATAGCCATGATTAGATATCCAGAACCTGCGGCTGCTGTGCGGCGTGCGGATGCTCAGTGCCGGCGTAGACCTTGAGCTTGCGGTACATCTGGCGACCCAGCGGGCCCTTCGGCAGCATGCCCTTGACCGCGGTCTCGAGCACGCGCTCCGGATGACGCTCAAGCGCCTGAGCCAGATTCTCGCTCTTCAGGTTGCCGATGTAACCGGTGAAACGGTGATACATCTTGTCCTGCAGCTTGTTGCCGGTGACGGCAATCTTTTCTGCATTGATGACGACCAGGTAGTCGCCGGTATCAACGTGGGGGGTGTAAACCGGCTTGTGCTTGCCGCGCAGACGGCGGGCCAGTTCGGAAGCCAGACGACCAAGGGTCTTGCCGTCGGCATCAACGAGGTACCAGTCGCGCTGGACGGTCTCGTTCTTTGCAGTGAAAGTGCTCATAAAGAACTCTGTTAGGTCGGGCTCATTGCGGCGATGGACCACCGGAACTCTGCCACGCGTTGTGAAGGTGAAACGCAAGAGGCGGGATTCTACCAGCCGCAACGGGACTGCGCAACCTGGCAACCGGGCACATGCCTCCGCCTTGGCATACCCTGACCCAGCGGCGAGAATCGGGCATCCGCTTACCCGCCTGCAGCCCATGCCCACCGCACGTATACAGACACCCCTGGATCACCTGTTGACCGAAGCACAGCGTGCGCTGGACACGGTGTTCGGGAGTCCAATGGCTGTCCGGCCCAATCCCGCCGGTGACACACCCGAGGCGGCACTGGACCCGGACCAAGTCCGGCATGCGGCCGGACTGATGCGCATCAACCATGTCGGCGAAGTCTGCGCGCAGGGCCTGTATTTCGGGCAGGCCGCGGTTGCCCGCGACCCCGCCACGCGCGGCCATCTGCTCGCAGCGGCACAGGAAGAAACCGACCACCTGAGCTGGTGCGCCGACCGCCTGCACGAGCTGGGCAGCCGCCCCAGCCTGTTCAACCCGCTGTGGTACGCCGGCAGCTACACCATCGGCACCCTCGCCGGCCTGCGCGGCGATGGTTGGAACCTGGGCTTCGTGGTGGAGACCGAGCGCCAGGTGGAGGCCCATCTGGATGAGCATCTGCAGACCCTGCCGCCGGCCGACCAGCGCAGCCGCGCCATCCTGCAGGTGATGAAGCTCGACGAGGCCCGCCACGCCGAGCACGCCGAACATGCCGGCGCACGCAAACTGCCGTTTCCGATCCCGTCGGCGATGGCGCTGGCGTCCAAGGCAATGAAGGCCGTGGCTTACCGGCTCTGAGTGAAGCGCCCACGCGCTTGGATCCACCCCGGAAAATGTGCGGGCCACGGCATCCGGAGACGCCGACTACCCGACACTGCACCGGGCGGCGGCCAACGCATCCGGCCTTCCGGCGCACATCGGCCCTCCAGGAGCGCCGGCAGCCCAAACGGGGGCATCGGCTTAGGAGACCAGCTTCAAGCCGACCACACCGCTGACAATCAAGCCGATGCACAGCAGCCGCGACCACGATGCATCGTCGCCGAACAGCAGCACCCCGGCCACCGCCACGCCGACCGCACCGATTCCGGTCCATACCGCATAGCCGGTACCCACCGGGATGGTACGCAGCGCCTGGGTCAGCAACCACAGGCTGATCGCGGCAAGCACCACCGTCAGAACGCTTGGCCACAGACGGGTGAAGCCTTCGCTGTACTTCAGGCCCAGGGCAAACCCGATCTCGAATACGCCGGCCAGCAGCAGATAGATCCAGGGCATCACACAACTCCTCCACAAATCCAAAAAAAAACGGCGGCCCGATGTCTGCACCGGGCCGCCGTCGGCAATCGTCTGCATCCACTGCAGGGCGGGCCGTCCCGCCAGTTGTCACGGCAGCGGGCACGCCCGCCGCCGCGTTGAGACTCACTCGGCCAGGTTGCGGCCGTGGAACAGCTCCTCGATCTCACGACGCAGCAGCGCCTCGATCTTCATGCGCTCCTTGAACGAGAGGTTCTTGGCCTTCTCTTCGAACAGGTACTGGTCCAGGTCGAAGTCCTTCAGGTGCATCTTGGTGTGGAAGATGTTTTCCTGATAAACGTTGACGTCGAACATCTCGTAACGCGACTTGATGTTCTTGGCCAGGAAGTTCTGGATCGAGTTGATCTTGTGGTCGATGTAGTGCTTCTTGCCCTTCACGTCACGGGTGAAACCGCGAACACGGTAATCCATGATCACGATGTCCGATTCCAGGCTCTCGATCAGATAGTTCAAGGCCTTCAGCGGCGAGATCACGCCGCAGGTGGCCACATCGATGTCGGCGCGGAACGTGGCGATACCTTCCTGCGGATGGGTTTCCGGGTAGGTGTGAACGGTGATGTGCGACTTGTCCATGTGCGCGACGACCGCATCGGAGATCAACTCCTTGCCGGCGGCCTTCTTGTCGATCACCGGTTCTTCGGAGATCAGGATCGTGACCGACGCCCCCTGCGGGTCGTAGTCCTGGCGCGCAATATTCAAGATGTTCGCACCGATGATCTCAGCGACATCGGTGAGGATCTGCGTGAGTCGATCGGCGTTGTATTCCTCGTCGATGTACTCGATATAACGCTGGCGCTCCTCTTCGGTACGCGCATAACAGACGTCATAAATGTTGAAGCTCAAGGCCTTGGTGAGGTTGTTGAATCCTTGCAACCTCAGGCGAGGCAACGGCTTGACCACGGCGGTCGATCCTGTAGATGGTGGGAAAGGTGGCGATTATGGGGCAAAGTCCCCCCCTGCGATACGTACCCACATTACCCCGGTTTGCCCGGTGGGGTCAGCGCCGCTAAGCTTGTCCGTTAAGCATGTTCATTCGTCATGTGAACGCCATCATGAGCCAAGGGAACGCCACCACCGTGTCCAACGCGCGCCTCGCCTCCAGCCCACTGGCTCTGGATATAGCCACCATCGAACGCTTTCTGGCCCACAGCCACCGGCGCCGCTACCCTACCCGGACCGATGTGTTCCGCCCTGGCGACCCGGCCGGCACCCTGTATTACGTGATCAGCGGCTCGGTCAGCATCATTGCCGAGGAAGACGACGACCGTGAACTGGTGCTGGGCTATTTCGGCGCCGGCGAGTTTGTTGGCGAGATGGGCCTGTTCATCGAATCGGACAAGCGCGAGGTCATCCTGCGCACCCGCACTCCGTGTGAATTGGCTGAAATCAGCTATGAACGCCTGCACCAGCTGTTCTTGGGGCCGCTGTCCACCGACGCCCCGAAACTGCTGTATGCCATCGGCTCGCAGATCTCCCGGCGCCTGCTGCATACCAGCCGCAAAGCCAGCCGCCTGGCGTTCCTGGACGTGACTGACCGCATCATCCGCACCCTGCACGATCTGGCCAAGGAGCCGGAGTCGATGAGTCATCCACAAGGCACCCAGTTGCGCGTGTCGCGGCAGGAGATCGCCCGGCTGGTGGGGTGTTCGCGTGAAATGGCCGGCCGCGTGCTGAAGAAGCTGCAGGTGGATGGCATCCTTCACGCCCGCGGCAAGACCGTGGTGCTGTACGGAACCCGCTGACACGCCTTCAACCATCGCGCCAGCGCCTGTGCGATCAGCGCGATGATCGCGGCATCCATCAAAAAAGCCCCCTCTCGACCGGGGGCTTTTGTCTGGGCGACACCGCTGCCCGGCGGCCCGGATGATCTGCTGGAACAGCGGCGGAAATACCCGCCCCTGTCCGCCCGACTTCCCCGCAGCCGGCCACCGCAGATGCCGGAGAACCGTTGCCGATGGAGCTTTCCTTGACCGCTCCGGACTCTGCCCGCAGGCTGGCGATATGGAATTTGGCAGCGAGTTCTACTGGTTCATCCTGATCGGGCTCGGTGCGCAGCTGGTGGACGGCGCACTTGGTATGGCCTTCGGCCTGATCTCCTCCTCCGTGCTGCTCAGCATGGGCCTGCCGCCTGCCGCGGTGAGTGCCAGCATCCACACCGCCGAGGTATTCACCACCGGCGCCTCGGGCGTCTCGCACCTGGTGGCCGGCAACGTCGACCGACGCCTGTTCCTGCGCCTGGCCGTGCCCGGCGCGATCGGCGGCGCGCTGGGCGCCTATGGGCTGACGCGGCTGCCGGGCGAGGCCATCCGTCCGTTCATTTATCTGTATCTGCTGACCCTGGCGGTGTTCATCCTCGCCCGCGCCGCCGGCCGCTTCGCGCCGCGCCGGGAGATAAAGCGGGTACCCCTGCTGGGCTTCTTCGCCGGCCTGCTCGATGCCAGCGGTGGCGGCGGCTGGGGGCCGGTGGCGACCTCGACCCTGCTTGCGCGCGGCGCTCAGGCCCGAACCACCATCGGTACGGTCAGCGCGGCCGAGTTCCTCGTCACCCTGTCGATCTCGGCCACCTTCCTGCTGTCGATGGGGTTGCAGCACCTGTCCATTGTCGCCGGGCTGCTGGTGGGCGGCATGATGGCCGCACCGGTGGCTGCGCTGCTGGTCAAGCGGGTCCGGGAGCGCTGGGTGCTGGTTGCCGTGGGCCTGCTGGTGCTGTCGATCAGCCTGTTCCAGATCGGCACCGCGCTGCTCAAGCTGCGCGGCGCCTGAGCCGGCTCAGGGCAGCGGATCACCGCCGCGACCGGCACAACCCCAGTTCAGGATTGGCGTTCCCGCCGGCAGCACCTTGCCGAAGTAGGCCACGCGCGAATGCTTGGGATTGACCACCACCGGTGCCCTGGCCGCTTTGAGCAGCGGCAGGTCGGCGGTGCTGTCCGAATAGGCGATGGCGATGTCGCCGTAGCCCCGCTCGCGCAGCATCCGCATCTTTTCCTCGTTGTGGCAGTGCCGGGTGGCGCCCATCGCGCCCAGCCGCGGCCCCACTTCACTGCCGATCACCGGCACACCCTGGTGGGCGACGAAGGTGAGGATGGCGCGGGCCAGCTCCGGCGGTGCGCCGGTAGCCACCACCACGCGGTCGCCGGCGCGGCGATGCGCGGCAAACACCTCCAGCGCGTGCGGCAGCAGCTTCTGGCGAATCTGCGTCTCGTGCGTGAGCACGTACCGGTCGATGACCTTGTTGAACTCGCGCGCCTGATGCAGACCGAACGTGGCAATCCAGACATAGCCGGAAATGCCGATGCGCCGCGTCGGCAGCATCGCCACCAGCGGCCCCAGTAAGGGCGTGGCCAGCACCGCCGCGAGCAGTCGCAGCGGATTGCGCCTGATCAGCCAGGCGAACAGATGACTGCCGGAATCGCCGTCGTAGAGGGTGTGATCGAAGTCGAAGACGACCAGTTGCGCATCGTCCGGAGGCAAGGGGTATGAATCGGTCATGCCGGGAAGAATAGCTGACGCAGGCCCTCGCCCGGCTCTTCCACACGCATGAAGGCTTCGCCGACGAGGAAGGCGTTGACGCCTGCCTCACGCATCAGCTGGACATCGGCCGGGCCGAGAATGCCGCTCTCGGTGATCAGCAGGCGGTCACGCGGCACCGCATCCTTCATGTCCAGCGTGTTCTGCAGCGACACCTCGAAGGTGCGCAGGTTGCGGTTGTTGATACCGATCAGCGGCACCGGCACCTGGATCGCACGCTCCAGCTCGTCGATGTCGTGCACTTCCACCAGCACGTCCATGCCCAGCTGCATCGCCAACCCGGAAAGCTCGGCCAATTGGCGGTCATCCAGCGCCGAGACGATCAGCAGGATGCAGTCCGCGCCCAGCACGCGCGCCTCATAGACCTGGTAGGGGTCGATGACGAAGTCCTTGCGCAGCACCGGCAGGGTGCAGGCCTCCCGCGCCTGCTGCAGGTAGGCGTCCGCGCCCTGGAAGAAATCCACGTCGGTCAGCACCGACAGGCAGCTGGCGCCACCGAACTCGTAGCTCACCGCGATATCGGCCGGATGGAAGTCCGGGCGGATCACGCCCTTGGACGGACTGGCCTTCTTGACCTCGGCAATCACCGCCGGATCGCCATTGGCGATCGCCGCATTGAGCGCATTGGCGAAACCGCGGACCGGCGGCGCCTCGGCCACGCGCGCCCTCAGCTCGGCCAGCGGCACGCGGGCGCTGCGCTCGGCCACCTCCTGCATCTTGCGGGCGAGGATGGTGTTGAGGATGTCACTCATGGATCTGTTTCCTGAAAGGCGGGCGCTGCGGACGCGGGAAGCGGAGAAGCGTTCAACTGTGGCCGGCCAGCATACGGCTGACGGCCACGTAATGCTGCATGCGCGCACGGGCGCTGCCATCGGCAATGACCGCACGGGCGCGGGCCAGACCATCGGCGATGCTGTCGGCCACACCGGCCACATACAGCGCCGCGCCGGCATTGAGCGCGACGATGTCGTTGGCCGGGCCCGGCGCGTTGTCGAGCACGCCACGCAGCATGGCGATGGACTCTTCCGGGTTCTCCACCTTGAGGTTGCGGCTGGCCGACATGGCGATACCGAAGTCCTCAGGATGAATCTCGTACTCGCGCACCTTGCCGTCACGCAGCTCGCCCACCAGGGTGCCGGCGCCCAGCGAGATCTCATCCATGTTGTCGCGGCCCCACACCACCAGCGCGCGCTCGGCGCCCAGCTCGCGCAGCACGCGCGCCTGGATGCCGACCAGGTCCGGGTGGAACACGCCCATCAGGATATTGGTGGCACCGACCGGGTTGGTCAGCGGGCCGAGGATGTTGAAAATGGTGCGCACGCCCATCTCGCGGCGCACCGGCGCCACCACCTTCATGGCCGGATGGTGCATCGGCGCGAACATGAAGCCGATGCCGGTCTGTTCAATGGCGCGAGCCACCTGCCCGGGCTGCAGCTCGATCACCGCGCCCAGCGCTTCCACCGCGTCGGCGCTGCCGGATTTGGAAGAGACGCTGCGGTTGCCATGCTTGGCCACCTTGGCACCAGCCGCGGCCACCACGAACATCGAGCAGGTCGAGATGTTGAACGTGTGCGAGCCATCGCCGCCGGTACCGACGATATCGACCAGATGCGTCTTGTCTTCTACCGTCACCGGCAGCGCGAACTCGCGCATCACCGTGGCCGCGCCGGCGATCTCGCCGACGGTTTCCTTTTTGACCCGCAAGCCGGTGAGGATGGCCGCGGTCATGGTCGGCGAGACTTCACCGCGCATGATCTGGCGCATCAGGTCGACCATCTCGTCGAAGAAGATCTCGCGGTGTTCGATGGTGCGTTGCAGGGCTTCCTGCGCGGTGATGGTCATGACAACTCCAGAAATCAGGAAATAACGATGTAGTCGCTTTGGCTGCGGATGCCGGCGTGTGCGCCACGCCGAAGCTGCACATGCAGGCCACCGATCGGCCCCACCGGCAGGCAGCGGTCCACTTCCAGCAGCGCATCGCGGTGTGGCTTGATCCACTGCGCCTGGGCCTGCGCCAGCGCCTTGCGCTTGGCCTCGGCCGCGTCGGCGGCGACCACCAGCAGATACCGGTGGTCTTCGCCGAATGCACCTTCGACATAACCGCCGAGGTTGACGAAGAACAGCGTCGGCGCGTCCGCGGCAGGCGGGTCCTGCGACAGGCGCACCTGCCAGTCCTCGACCCCATCGACCGTCATCCATGAATCCAGATGCAGGCCGGCGGCCTCGCCGAACCACTGCTCGCGCAGCTGCGGCCAGGTCTGCCTGATATCCCGGCCAACGGCGAACACCACGTCGTGCACCTCGGTATTGGCACGCGCATGGCGGCCGCCGAGCATCACCACGAACAGGCGCAGTTCGATATCACCCATGACACCGGCGTTCCGTCAGCGCTCGAATCGAACCGGCCTCATCGGCCTGAAGCAGCCTCGTCCGTGCAATCAGCATGTACGGTCCAGGAAGTTCTTCATCAGCGCGTGACCATGCTGGGTGAGGATCGATTCGGGATGGAACTGCACCCCTTCGACCGGATACTCGCGGTGGCGCAGGCCCATGATTTCTTCCATCGACCCGTCCGGGTTCTCGGTCCAGGCGGTGATCTCCAGCGCGGCCGGCAGCGTGTTCTTGTCCACCACCAGCGAGTGGTAGCGGGTGGCCTCATAGCGGTCCGGCAGGCCGGCAAACACGCCCTTGCCTTCATGGCGGATCGGCGAGGTCTTGCCATGCATGATGTTGCCGGCGCGGATCACGTCACCGCCATAGACCTGGCCGATGCTCTGGTGGCCCAGACATACGCCGAACACCGGGATGCGGGGACCCAGCTGGCGGATCACGTCCAGCGACACACCGGCCTCGTTCGGCGTTTTCGGGCCGGGCGATACCACGATATGCGAAGGCTGAAGCGCGGCGATCTGCTCGACGCTCATCGCATCGTTGCGCACCACCTTCACCTCGGCGCCCAGCATCTGCAGGTACTGCACGAGGTTGAAGGTGAAGCTGTCGTAGTTGTCGATCATCAACAGCATGGAATGGCACTCATTGAGCGATCAGGAAGATCGCGTAGACGTTTTCGGTGAAGGTGATCGTCCCGGTTTCCAGACTCTCGGGCGCAAGGCGGGAGCCGGATACCTCCATTGCCGCAGGCGCAGGGGGAGCCGGCGGAGACGGCGGCGGGATGGCGTCGTCCCCGGCATCTTCGCTCGCCGACTGCCACGTACCGGCCTGCACGCCGTAGGCAAAGTTCGGGGCAACGTCGGAGATGGTGTACAGGCCGGTGATGCGCGTGCCGTAGGCCGCTGCCAACCCTTCGGCGGAATGGCGCGACTGGCGGGCGGCTTGCGCCTTGAGTTCGGCGCGCAACGTGCTGGCCTTCGCGTAACCGGAGCGCAACGAGGTGATCTGCAATTCCGGCCCGGCATCCACGTCGGCCAGCAATGCGCGCAGCTTCTCCAGATCATCGAAACTGCCACGGACGCGACGGACAACCTTGGTTCCCTTGAACACCTGCTTGCCGTTCTCGTACGCGTTCTCGGCGGAAATCGACAGGGAGGAGGCGTAGGTGTTTTCCGCCAGCGCGCGGTGTTTCTTCAAAGCGGCCAGTACCGCCGCCACGTTCCGCTCGACCCTCGACCGCGCCTGTTCCGGCGCCATGTCCGTGGCTTGCACCAGGAACTCGACCGTAAAGTGATCCGGCACGACCGTACGCGCGGCCTGCCCCTTCACCAGCAGATGGGGCTGCGACGGAATCGAATTGGCTTGTGCGAACGACAGCACCGGCGCCAAGGCCAGCAACAACGACAACACGAATCTGCTCTTCATCCCGATTTTCCCATTCCCCTGCGCACCACGATGCGCAAACAATGCACGCTCACAAGCCCTTCGCCGCCTGCGCCACCGCGCGGAACAGCGCGCGGCCCTTGTTCATGGTTTCCTGCCATTCGGCATCGGGATCGGAGTCGTAGACCACGCCGCCGCCGGCCTGCACGTACAGGTAACCGTCCTGGATCACCGCGGTGCGGATGGCGATGGCGGTATCGGCATCGCCGTTCCAGCCGATGTAGCCGACCGCGCCGGAATAGACGTTGCGCTTGACCGGCTCCAGCTCGCGGATGATCTCCAGCGCACGGATTTTCGGCGCGCCGCTCACCGTGCCGGCCGGGAAGGTCGCGCGCATCACATCGCTATAGCTCAGGCCGGCCTTCAACGTGCCGGTCACTTCACTGACGATGTGCATGACGTGGCTGTAGCGCTCGATCACGAACTGCTCGCCCACTTTCACCGTGCCGGGCTCGGCGACGCGGCCGACATCATTGCGGCCCAGATCGATCAGCATCACGTGCTCGGCACGCTCCTTGGGATCGGCCAGCAATTCGACTTCCAGCGCCTTGTCCAGCTCGGGCGTGGCGCCGCGCGGACGGGTGCCGGCGATCGGACGCACGGTGACGATACCATCGCGCAGGCGCGCCAGGATTTCCGGCGAGGAACCCACCACCTGGGTGCCACCGACATCGATGAAATACATGTATGGCGAGGGATTCAGCGCACGCAGCGCGCGGTACACGTCGATCGGCCGTGCGCGGAACGGCACGCGCAGGCGCTGGCTGGGCACCACCTGGAAGATGTCACCGGCGCGCACGTAGTCCTGCGCCTTGCGCACCACCGCGTGGTACTCCTCGCGGGTGAACGAGGACTGGAAGTCCTGCTCGTCGATGGCGTCGGATACCTGCGACTGCGGGTAACCGGCGCCGCCCTGGCGCAGACGGTGTGCCAGCTCATCGAGACGACGGTTCGCGCGTGCCCAGGCCTGCGGCTGCGCCGGGTCGGCATGCACGATCAGGTACAGGCGGCCCTTGAGGTTGTCGAACACCGCCAGCTCTTCGGACAGCATCAGCAGGATGTCGGGCGTACCGAGTTCGTCGGGCTTTTCGCCCGCGCCCAGGTGCGGCTCGATGTACTGGATGCACTCGAAGCCGAACCAGCCGACCAGGCCGCCGGTGAAACCCGGCAGGCCCTCCAGCTGCGGCACCGAGTACTGCTTGCGCAGCACTTCCACCTCGGCCAACGGGTCGGCCACGTCGCGGCGCTCGACCACCTCGCCCAGCTCACTGACTTCCAGCGTATGCCCGCGGAAGCTGTACGTGCGGCGCGCAGGCAGGCCGATGATGGAATAGCGCCCGAAGCGTTCGCCGCCTTCGACGGATTCAAACAGGTAGGTATACGGGCCGTCGGCGAGCTTCAGGTAAACCGAGAGCGGCGTGTCCAGGTCGGACAGCACTTCACGGACGACGGGGACGAAATTGTGCGGGTGTGCGCTGCGGCCTTCAGCGGCCAGTTGCTGGAACTGCTCTTGCGTGATCAAGACGGCTTTCCTTCCGGGAAACGACGGTGGCGGGACGGACGACGGCAACGGGCCACCATCGCCACCAGCGGCGAGCGGAAGAAAGGGAACGCTTGGTCGTCAGAATGGGCACCGGGCAACTCTACCGCAAGATCGCGGTGTGGTGTGCATCTGCAACATCGGCAATTGCTTGCAGCAGCAACGGTTCAGTGGCTGAGCAGGGCGGTGTCCGCAGGCAGATGCATGCGTACCCGGCCGGGCACACAGCGCACATGGAAGCGGCGCGCCTGCAGCGGCTCCCCATCCAGATTCAGTGTCATCGGCTGCATGGCATCGATCCACAGCTGGTGCAGGCGGGCGCGTACCGCGACCTGCTCCAGTGCCGCGTGCTTGCCGTCGCTGAACAAAGTGCCCAAGGTGGACAGGACCTCACCGGAAAGCTCGGGCACGACAGTCAGATCCAGCAGACCATCATCGAGCAGCGCATCCGGGCACAGCACCTGGCCGCCGCCGGCCTGACGGCCATTGCCGATACCCAGTGCGATGAAATCTCCCTCCCATGCGAAGTCTCCGCCGTGGATCCGTGCCCGGATCGGCTCGATCCGGCCCACCCGCGAAATACCGGTGACCACGTACGCCAGCCCGCCCAGCATTTTCTTCAATCCTTCGCGGGTTTCCACGGTGACGTCGGTACCGAAACCGCCGCTGGCCAGATTCGCGCACCAATGGCTTCGCCCGTCACCGTCGATCTGCAGCAGATCGATCGGCCGCGCCGCCGTGGCGCCAATCAGCGTCAGCGCGGCCAACGGTTCCAGCGCCATGCCGGAGGCGGCCGCGAAATCGTTGGCGGTACCCAGCGGCAGCAATCCCAGCGCCGGCAGCTGCGCCGCATCCAGCGTGCTCTGCGCCATGGCCTCGGCCACTTCGCTCAAGGTGCCATCGCCACCGCCGGCCACGATCACCGCGGCATTGGCCGCGATGGCTTCACGCACATGACGCCCGGCATCACCGGCTTCCCAGGTCACCCGGACCGCAAGGATGCGGCCCTGTCGCCGCAGCTGCGCAACAGCCTCGCGCACCGCCTCATCGTTGGCGGACTTGCCATTGAGGATCAGAAACCACGGACTTGCCTGCATGCTGTTCTCCGGAAACGCGCGCAGCCTAGCAAGCGCGTCACTGCGGGCGGGTGAATGTCACCGTTCCGTCATCGAGGACCGGGAGTATGGAAGTCCATAGCAAGGACGACGGATGGAGGCAGGATCAGCCTCCGCACTATTCCCCAGCCGCAGCGGCAACGCTGCGGCCTTTTTTTGCTTCATCTTCAGAGCCGCGCCCTGCCTGTTGCCCGGCAAAGGGGATGAGCTCTTGTCGACCTGGTTTCGTCCGTGCTTCGCGGCGTACGCCGCTCCTGCAAACAGCCAATCATTCGCCTGCGGCGAACTTCTGCAGCGCTTCGCCTTGCAGGCGGTACACCGTCCATTCGTCCTGCGCCACCGCTCCGGCGGCTTTGTAGAAATCGATAGCCGGCGTGTTCCAGTCCAGCACCGACCATTCGAAACGACCGCAGCCCTGCGCTACCGCCAGCCTGGCGATGTGCTGCAACAGGGCCTTGCCCGCGCCGCTGCCGCGCGCCTCGGGGCTGACGTACAGGTCTTCCAGGTAGATACCGTTGCGGCCCAGCCAGGTCGAGTAGTTGTAGAAGAACACGGCGTAACCAATCGCCTTGCCGTCGCGCTCGCAGATCAGCGCCTGCGCCTTGGCATCCGGACCGAACAGGCTGTCACGGATGCCGGCCTCGTCGGTCTGCACTGACGACTCTGCTTTCTCGTAGATCGCCAGTTCGCGGATGAAGTGCAGGATCAGGCCTGCGTCATCGGCCAATGCCGGGCGGATACGTACTTCTGCCGCGCCCACCACTCAGCCCCGCGCCGCGGCGACGTTGCCGCGCATCTTCGCGATCACCCCGGCATAGTCCGGCGCATTGAAGATGGCCGAACCGGCGACGAAGGCATCGGCACCGGCGGCGGCGATCTCGCCGATGTTGTCGGCCTTCACCCCGCCGTCGACCTCCAGGATCACCGGCTTGCCGAGCTTGTCGATCATCGCCCGCACCGCGCGCAGCTTGTCCAGCGTGGAGGGGATGAAGGCCTGGCCACCGAAGCCCGGATTGACCGACATCAGCAGCACCAGGTCCAGGTCTTCCAGCACCCAGTCCAGCACTTCGACCGGGGTGGCAGGATTCAGCACCAGGCCGGCCTTGCAGCCGTGCGACTTGATCAGCTGGATGGTGCGGTGGACGTGGCGGCTGGCTTCCGGGTGGAAGCTGATCAGGCTGGCACCGGCCTCGGCGAAGTCCGGCACGATGCGGTCCACCGGTTCCACCATCAGATGCACGTCGATCGGCGCGGTCACGCCATGCTTGCGCAGCGCCTGGCAGACCATCGGGCCGATGGTCAGGTTGGGCACGTAGTGGTTGTCCATCACGTCGAAATGGACCCAGTCGGCGCCAGCGGCCAGCACGTTGTCGACCTCCTCGCCGAGCTTGGCGAAATTGGCCGAGAGGATGGACGGGGCGATGATGCAGTTGGACATGACGGGAGCCTTTCAGCGCTTGCGCAGGGTTTTGATGCGGTCGTAGGCGGCGTTGATCTGCCGGGCCTTCTTTTCGGCCTGGGCGCGCAGTTCGGGCGCGGCGCCGGCCACTTTGTCGGGGTGGTACTGGGACATCAGGCGACGGTAGGCCAGGTCGATCTCGGCATCGGTGGCGTCGCGGGTGACCCCCAGCTCGCGATACGGCAGATCTTTGCCCAGGCGGAACCAGTCACTGTCGAAGGCATGGCCCAGCAGCAGGCCGATCACCGCACCAAACAGGGGATTGGGCCTGAAAAGCAGGGCCCCGGCGATGAAACCAAGCAGTTTTCCGTACCAGCGCATGGAGGTTCCAATGGCCTGAGGACCGTCAAGACGCGCATTTTATGCCACAGCGACCCGATCCGGCTTTACACTAGGCCGCCCGCCGTCCAGCAGCGGGCCCTGCGGGTCTCCAGACCCGGGTCCTCCACGCCGGCGGCATCATTGCCAAGCCCCAGGAGTGCCCGTGCCGACCACGCTGTTGCAATCCGATCTTCCCGGCCTGCCCTTGCGCCATCGCGGCAAGGTGCGTGATGTGTTCGATATCCCGCGCGAACGTTTGCCCGCTGGAACGCCTCCCGGGGACTACCTGTTGATGGTTGCCACCGATCGCCTGTCGGCGTTTGACGTGGTGCTGCCCGACCCGATCCCGGGCAAGGGCGAGATGCTGTGCCAGGTCTCCAACTTCTGGTTCAAGAAGACCGAGCACCTGATGCCCAACCATCTGACCGGCATCGAGGTGGCCAGTGTGCTGCCCGAAGGCGTCGATCCGGCGCTGTACGCCAAGCGCGCGGTGGTGACCAAGAAGCTCAAGCCGGTGCCGGTGGAAGCGATCGCCCGCGGCTATGTGATCGGCAGCGGCTGGAAGGACTACCAGCGCACCGGCAAGGTCAGCGGCATCGCCCTGCCCAACGGCCTGCAGCAGGCCGAGAAACTCCCAGAGCCGATCTTCACACCGTCCACCAAGGCGGCGGTGGGCGACCACGACGAGAACATCGATTTCGACGCGATGGTCAAGGCGGTGGGCGCGGATCTGGCCGAAAAGGTGCGCGACGCCACGCTGCGGATCTACAAGTTCGCGGCCGAATACGCGGCCGAGCGCGGGATCCTGCTGGCCGATACCAAGTTCGAGTTCGGCACCGACGCCGATGGCCGCCTGTACATCATGGACGAGATGCTGACCCCGGATTCCTCCCGCTACTGGCCGGCCGACGAGTACCAGGTCGGTATCAGCCCGCCGAGCTACGACAAGCAGTTCGTGCGCGACTATCTGGAGACCCTGGACTGGGACAAGACCGCCCCGGGCCCGGCGCTGCCGGCCGAGGTGATCGAACGCACCCGCGCCAAGTACGCCGAGGCGCTGGACAAGCTGGCGGGCATCAGCATCGACTGAGGCCGTACCACCTGACGGACGCGGCCTGCCGGGCGCGTCCGCCAGGTGGCCGCGCTATGCTCTGCCCACCAAGGGCCGGGAGAGACCATGGACATCCGCAGCGCGCGCCCGCTGGACCGCTACTTCGCCGGTTATTCCGGCGACCATAGCAACGCCACCAACCAGGCGATCCATGTGGTCGCGGTACCGGCCATCCTGTGGTCGGCGATCGCGCTGCTGTGGTGCGTTCCGCCGTTGCTGCCGTGGTTCCAGCACGGCATCTGGGCGGCCTTGGCGATGTTCGGCACCTGGGCCTATTACAACCGCCTGTCGCGCCCGCTGGGCATCGGCATGCTGATGCTTTTCTTCGTGGCCGGCTGCATCTGCCGGCTGCTGGAAGACCGCTTGGGCATTCCGCTGCTGCTGCGCATCGGCATCGGCGTGTTCGTGCTGGCGTGGATCGCACAGTTCATCGGCCACAGGATCGAAGGCCGACGGCCCAGCTTCCTCACCGACCTGACCTACCTGTTGATCGGCCCGATCTGGGTGCTGGCCAAGCTGTACCGCCAGTTCGGCTGGCGTTACTGATCGGCCGCCGCCGGCGTGGTGAACATCGTCGCCTCGGCAATGAACGGACGCGGCGCATAGCCGAAGTCCCGTCGCGCCGGTTCGATATCGAAGACCAGCGGATCGCGCATGCGGGCGAGCGTGGCCGCGTTCATGCCCTGCAACCGCCCGCTGGCATGCGCCAGCCGCAAGGCCAGCCGGAACAACGGCGTCGGCACGCTCCACAGACGCGGCCGGGCCGGCAATGACGCCAGCACCCGCTGGACCATCTCGCCATATCCCAGCACCTCACCGCCGCCCAGCGCATAGGCGCGACCGGCCGCTGCCGGATGCCGCACTACCTGCAGGGCCGCGTCGGCCAGATCCTGCACGTGCACCGGCTGGCGCAGACCATTGGCACAATGCGGCAACACAAAAAAACCGGTACGCGCAGCCAGCGCGGCGATGACGCTCAGCGTCTTGTCACGGCCGGCACCGTAGACCAGCGTCGGCCGCAGTACCGTGGCGGCGACACCACGCTCTTTGGCACGCTTGAACAGCACCTGCTCGGCTTGGCGCAGCCGACCGGCGACATCGCGCTCGGCCGGCTCAGGGGAATCCTGCTTGACGTCCACACTGGTCGAACCGAACGCCACCACCTTCGGTGCGTGCACGTCCGATGCGGCATACCAGCGCGCGAAATGGTCCAGCGGACCACAGCTGAAAACGGCGTCGAACCCCTCCTCGCCCTGCCAGGTGCCGGACAGGTCGCCGCGCTGCCAGCGCACTCCCGGCAGCGCCACCTGCGCGTGGCGTGACACCGCGGTCACCTCCCAGCCTGCGGCCAGCAAGTTGGCCAGTACGCGCTCACCGATCTGGCCACTGGCACCAAACAGCAGTGCCTTGCGCAGGCCGGTTTCAACGCGGGTGTCATTTTCCATGCCGCACAGGATAGGCGATCAATCGCGATTTGCCGCAGCAGGTAGACTCGAACCGGACAACGCCGAGCACGCCATGCCCTCTCCTGAAAGCCACTCCCACGCCGTTCCCTCCGCCATCCTGCTCGCCACCGATATGAGCGCCCGTTGCGACCGCGCATTGGCACGCGCCCTGCAGCTGGCACGGCAATGGAACGCGCGGCTGGTAGTGGCCACGGTACTCCCGGATGCCGCCATGGAAGCCGGCGCGGAACTGCCACAGGGAGCGCCGGACCCACGGGATACCGCCGAACGTCGCCTGCAACGGCTGCTGGACGGGGAAGACCACAGCGGCAGGATCGACGTCCGGGTGACGCAGGGCCATGTCGGCCGCGCCCTGCTGCGCCTGGCGGCCGAGGAGAATTGCGGCCTACTGGTCACCGGCATCGCCAGCGACATGCTGTTTGAACTGCCGGTACCCGGCTCCACCGTGCTGTGGCTGAGCCGGCATTCGCCGCTGCCGGTGCTGATCGTGCATGACCGGGTACGTGGACCGTATCGCCACCTGGCGGTGGCCAGCGATTTCTCCGACAGCGCCAACCGGGCGGCCGGCCAGGCCTTGTCGCTGCTGGGTCCGCCACTGCGGCTGTCGCTGGTGCATGCACTGGAATCCACGGGCAGCCCCCTGCTCAGCGGCGATCGCGCCAGCGTGCAGGAGCAGGCCCGGGACGCGGCGCGCGGACAGGCCCAGCAGCTCCTGGCCGAACTGCGGCCGCTGCTGGCACAGGCCATGGCGGAAATCCACATCGATACCGGCGCGCCGGCGGCGGTACTGCGGCGGTATACCCGGGACAGCGGCGCGGAGCTGGTCATTGTCGCCACGCACGGCCGCGGCGCGCTGTTTGAGCTGCTGATCGGCAGCGTCGCCCGGCGGCTGGTCGCGGTGCTGGAAACGGACACCCTGTTGATCCGCGATCCGCGTTCCCTGCCCGCAGACACCGCCGTTGCTGGACTTGCAGGCTGAATCCGAACGGCTCGTTCAGAAAAACCGCCGGGCCGGGAAAAAGCGCCTGTTAAACTCGAAATCCTCCCGTTGCACCTTCATTCCTGAATGACGCCTGTCCTGCCGTTGCTGCTCGCGCTGCCTTTCCTGCTGGCTGCGGCCATCGCCCTGCTGGGCCGCCTGCCACGCAGCGCGGCGGCCTGCCTGGCGGGGGCGGCGCCGGTGCTGGGGCTGGCGCTGCTGGGCAGCGTGACCCCGACCGTGCTCGATGGCGGGATCGTCCGCAGCAGCTGGCAGTGGCTGCCGCAGATCGGGCTGGATTTCAGCCTGCGCCTGGACGGACTGGCGTGGATGTTCGCCGGGCTGGTACTGGGTATCGGCGCGCTAGTGGTGCTGTACGCGCACTACTACCTCTCGGCGAAGGACAGCGCGCGGCGCTTCTACAGCTACCTGCTGCTGTTCATGGGCGCGATGCTCGGCATGGTGCTGGCCGGCAACCTGCTGCTGTTGATGGTGTTCTGGGAGCTGACGAGCATCAGCTCGTTCCTGCTGATCGGCTTCTGGTCGCACCGCAAGGACGCCCGCGAGGGCGCGCGCATGGCACTGGTGGTCACCGGCGGCGGCGGTCTGGCGCTGCTGGCCGGCGTGCTGCTGATCGGCCGCATCGTCGGCAGTTTCGATCTGGACGTGGTGCTGGCCTCGGGCGAGCTGATCCGCGCCAGCGCGCTGTATCCGTGGGCGCTGCTGCTGGTGCTGGCCGGCATCTTCACCAAGAGCGCGCAGTTCCCGTTCCACTTCTGGCTGCCGCATGCGATGGCCGCGCCGACGCCGGTGTCGGCCTATCTGCACTCGGCCACGATGGTCAAAGCCGGCGTGTTCCTGCTGGCACGGCTGCACCCGGCGCTGGCCGGCACCGAACTGTTCTTCTATGTGGTCAGCGGTATCGGGGCGATCACCCTGCTGATCGGCGCCTGGAACGCGATCTTCCAGCATGACCTCAAAGGCCTGCTGGCGTATTCGACGATCTCGCATCTGGGCCTGATCACCCTGCTGTTCGGCCTGTCCACGCCGATGGCGGTGGTGGCCGGCGTATTCCATATCCTCAACCACGCCACCTTCAAGGCCTCGCTGTTCATGGCCGCCGGCATCATCGACCACGAAACCGGCACCCGCGACATGCGCCGGCTCGGCGGCCTGCGCCGGCTGATGCCGATCACCAGCACGCTGGCCATCGTCGCCTCGCTGGCGATGGCCGGGATTCCATTGCTCAACGGCTTCCTGTCCAAGGAAATGCTGTTCACCGAAGCGCTGGCCACCGAAGGCCCGGACTGGATGCGCAATGCGGTGAGCGCCGCCGCGCTGCTGGCCGGTATCCTCGGCGTTGCCTACAGCCTGCGTTTCGTCCACGACACCTTTTTCGGCAAAGGACCGGTGGACATCGACGTGGTGCCGCATGAGCCGCCGCGCTGGATGAAGGTGCCGGTGGAAGTGCTGGTGGTGATCTGTCTGGCGGTGGGCATCGTGCCTGCGCTGACCGTCGCCCCGGTGCTGCAAGCCGGTGCGAGCGCGATTCTCGGCAACGCGATGCCCGGGTACAGCCTGGCCGTCTGGCACGGCTTCAACCTGCCATTGGCGATGAGCGTCATCGGCGTGGCCGGCGGCATCGCACTGTATTTCGGCTTGCGCCGGTTCACCGACCTGTACGCCGCGCGCAACCGTCCGGTCGGCAAGCAGCTGTTCCAGCGCAACCTGGAGGTGCTGTTCGGCTTTGCCCAGCGCTTCACCGCCGCAGTGGCCAACGGCAGTCTGCAACGCATGCTGCTGGCGCTGGTGCTGGTGGCGGTGATCGTGGCCGCCGCGCCCTATGTCGCCAATCCGGCGATGCCGGCCTGGCCGGCGCCGCAACCGATCCCGTTGCTGGGCTGGATGCTGTGGCTGGTGATGCTGGCCTGCGCCTTTGCCGGCCTGTTCCTGTTCCGGCAGCGCCTGCTGGCGGTGATCGTGATCGGCGGTACCGGGCTGATGGTGGCACTGACCTTCGTGTTCCTGTCCGCGCCGGACCTGGCCCTGACCCAGCTGATGGTGGAGATGGTGACGCTGGCGCTGATGCTGCTGGGCATGAACTACCTGCCGGCACAGTCGCCGCCGGAACACTCGCGCTGGCGCAAGCGCCGCGATGCGGCCATCGCCATCGTCGCCGGTACCGGCATCGCCGCGCTGGCCTATTCGCTGATGACCCTGCCGCCCAACACCATGGCCGGCGAACTGCTGCTGCGCTCGCTGCCCGAGGCCTACGGCCACAACGTGGTCAACGTGATCCTGGTGGACTTCCGCGGCTTCGACACCTTCGGTGAGATCACCGTGTTCGGCATCGCCGCGCTGGTGGTGCATGCACTGCTGCGGCGTTCGCGGATGGCGCCGGAGCAGATCATGCCCGGCCCGCCGATGAAGCTGCCGGTACCGGCCGATCTGGCGCAGATCATGTTCCCGCTCACGCTCACCGTGTCCATCTTCCTGTTCCTGCGCGGCCACAACGCCCCCGGCGGCGGCTTCATCGCCGGCCTGGTGCTGGCGGTGCCGCTGCTGATCCAGTACGTGATCCAGGGCTCGGCCTCGGTGGAATCGCGCTTCGGTTTCGACTACATCCGCTGCATCGGCCTGGGCCTGCTGATCGCCCTGCTCAGCGGCGCCGGCTCACTGCTGTTCGGCGTACCGTTCCTGACCAGCGGCCACCTGGACCTGCAGCTGCCGTTGATCGGCGAGGTGCCGCTGGCCAGCGCGATCGGTTTTGATACCGGCGTGTACCTGGTGGTGTTCGGCGGGGTGATGCTGATCCTGTCGATGATGGGCACCGTCAAACCCTCGCGCAGCCGCAACGCCCGCAACGGCGAAATCGATATCCACCGCCGTTCGGCCCGCACCGGGGAGATGCACTGATGGAACTGGCCCTGGCAAGCGCGATCGGTGTGCTCACCGGCATCGGCATCTACCTGCTGCTGCGCGCGCGCAGCTTCGATGTGATCCTGGGCATGACCTTCCTGTCCTATGCCACCAACCTGCTGATCTTCAGCGCCGGGCGGCCGGTGATCGGCAAGGCGCCGGTGCTCAAGGACGGGATCGCCAGCACGCTGGCGCACTACACCGATCCGCTGCCGCAGGCGCTGGTGCTGACCGCCATCGTCATTGCGTTTGCGATGACCGCGGTGAGCATCGTGCTGGCCATGCGCAGCCGCAGCGACAACCACAGTGATCACGTGGATGCACACGAGCCCGAGCCGCCGGCTGAGCAAGCCGCCAAACCGGGGCGCGGCGCATGAACCATCTGGTGATCCTGCCGATCCTGATTCCGCTGCTGGGCGCGGCGCTGTCGCTGTTCATCGAACACCGACGCTACGGGCCCAAGGTGCAGCGCAGCGTGGCCTGGGCCAGCATGGCGGCGCTGGCGGTGGCGGTGGCGCTGCTGTTTGCGCAGACCAGCCAGGGCCATATCTGGGCCTACCTGCTGGGCGACTGGCCGGCGCGGCTGGGCATCGCGCTGGTGGCCGATGGCCTGGCGGGCTGGATGCTGGCCACCACCCTGCTGCTGGCCATCGCCTGCCTGCTGCATGCCTGCACCGGCTGGGACCGGCGCGCGCCGCATTTCCATGCGCTGTTCCAGTTCCAGCTGGTCGGCCTCAACGGCGCGTTTTTGACCGGCGACATCTTCAACCTGTTCGTGTTCTTCGAGGTGCTGCTGATCGCCTCCTACGGCCTGCTGCTGTCGGGCGGACGCGGCCTGCGCATGCGCATCGGCCTGCACTACGTGGTGTTCAACGTCACCGCCTCGACGCTGTTCCTGATCGCGCTGGGCATGCTCTACGCCACGCTGGGTTCGTTGAACATGGCCGAGATCGGCCAGCGCATCGCCGAGCTGCCGCCGAGCCACCTGAAGCTGGCCAAGGCCGCGCTGGGCCTGCTGCTGCTGGTGTTCTGCGCCAAGGCCGCGCTGCTGCCGCTGTACCTGTGGCTGCCCGAATCCTATGCCCGCGCGCCGGCGGCGGTGGCGGCGCTGTTCGTGATCATGACCAAGGTCGGCCTGTACGCTGTGCTGCGTGTGACCTCGCTGTGGTTCGATGCCGACGCCGGTGCGATGGCCGGTTATGGCAGCGATTGGCTGCTGTGGGCCGGTATCGCCACCTTGCTGGTGGCCGCGCTCGGCGCACTGGCGGCCACCCGCCTGAGCGTGCTGGTCGCCTACCTGGTGGTGGTCTCGGCGGCAACGCTGTTCATCGCCTTCGCGCTGGGCACTCCCGGCACCCTTTCCGCCGGCCTGTACTACCTGCCGCACAGCACCTTCACCGCGGCGGCACTGTTCCTGGTGGCCGACCTGATCCGCCGCCGGCGCCTCCGTGCCGGGCAGCGACGCGAGGGCGAGCAGACCGTACTGCCGGGCAAGACCGTGCCGGGCCTGCTGTTCCTGGTCGGCGCGGTCGCGGTGGCCGGATTGCCGCCCTTGGCCGGCTTCCTGGCCAAGGCCGCGCTGCTGGCGGCCGTGCCCGACGCGCACACCGCCGTGGTATGGACCGCGGTGCTGGGCAGCAGCCTGCTGGTGATCATCGGCCTGACCCGCACCGGCATCCGCCTGTTCTGGCATGTGCCTGGCGCCGAGGACGAGGTGGCCGGGCCGCACCCCGGGCCCAGCGAAGCCCCGGCGCGGCCGTTCGAAACCGCTGCCGCCTGCCTGCTGCTGGGCTACGTGGTGGCGATGAGCGTGTTCGCCGCGCCGCTGATGCGCCAGTCCGAGGCCATCGCCACGCAACTGCAGGCGCCGGACCGCTACCTGCAGGATGTGCGCGGCACCCTCCCGCAAGTGAGGCAGCCATGAGTCCACATCGCCCGCTGCTGCGCCGGCTGTTCCCGTCGCCCGTGCTGTCCATCACCGTGGTCGCGTTCTGGATGGTGATGTCCTTCACCTTCGACGTGGGGCAGCTGCTGCTGGGCCTGCTGCTCGGACTGGTGGTGCCGCTGTTCGCCGCGCGCCTGGACCGCGAGTTCGCCCGCATCGGCACCTTGCGACCGGTACCGCGGCTGGTCTGCACGATCCTGTGGGACATCCTGATCTGCAACCTGCGCGTGGCCGCACAGGTGCTGGGCCCGGAAGACCGCCTGAAACCGGCGTTCATCTGGCTGCCGCTGGATATCGGCAACATCCACGGCATCGCCGCGCTGACCAGCTTCATCACCCTGACCCCCGGCACGGTGTCGGCCGCGCTGTCCGAGGACCGCCGCCACCTGCTGGTACATGTGCTGCACCTGGAGGACGCCGACGCGCTGATCGCCGAGATCAAGAGCCGCTACGAGGCGCCGCTGATGGAGATCTTCCCGTGAACGGGCATCTGATATTCGAAACCACCCTGATGGTGTGCATGCATGTGGTCGGGCTGGCGATGCTGCTGGCGCTGTGGCGGCTGCTGCGCGGGCCAACCGTGCCGGACCGCATCCTCGCCCTGGACACGCTCTCGGTCACCGCCATCGCGCTGCTGATGCTGTTCGGCATGTACCTGGATTCGGCCATCTATTTCGAGGCCGCGCTGATCATCGCCATGCTCGGCTTCGGCAGCACCGTGGTGCTGAGCAAGTACGTACTGCGCCGGGATATCGTCGAATGATCACGTTCCTGCAGATCACACTGTCGGCCCTGCTGGTGTTCGGCTGTTTCTTCATCCTGGTCGGCGCGCTGGGACTGGTGCGCTTTTCCGATTTCTTCAAGCGCCTGCATGCGCCGACCAAGGCCAGCACCCTGGGGGTGGGCTGCATCCTGGCGTGCTCGGTGGCCTATCACATCTTCCTGGGCGAAGACCCGCAGCCGCGCGAGCTGCTGATCACCGTGTTCCTGTTCATCACCGCCCCGATCAGCGCGCACCTGATGGCCAAGGCGGCGCTGTCGCTGATGATGGAAAGCCGCCCCGAACCGCCCACCGGCGGTAACGGCGGGGCCGACACCGACACTCCGCCCAACTGAGGCGGCGGCGCTTCCGGCGGGCGTCAGCGCAGCTGGATCTGCGCCACGTCGCTGACGCGCACATGGGTCTGGTAGTAGTACTTCCCGCTGGGCTGCCCCTGACCGTCGGTAAAGTCGATCCGCACCATGCGCGCGGTACCGCGCACCAGAACCGGCTTGCCCTTCAACACCGTCTTCGGATCGGCCTGCAGCCGCTCGGCCAGCGCCAGCCGCGCCTGCGGATCCACCGCGACGCTGAGATTGCGCGGGTCACGGTAGTCCGGCTGCGAGCCCAGGAACAGGCGGCCACCCTCTTCCCCGATAGCACGCACGTTCAGTGCGAACACGCCATCCACGCCACGGCCGGGACCGGCGGCCGCGGCCAGCTGCACCGCCATCGCCGGATCGATCCAGGCCCCCTGTTGCCGCGGCAGCAGCGCGCACCCGGCCAGTACAACGCACAACACCGCAACGCCCATCCCCTTGCGCATAACTGTCTCCCTGATCCGTCAATACAACAGCGCCAGTTCCAACCCCACCCACGCCAGGAACGCCACGAGCAGCACCGCACCTTCGCCGCGGGTGATCTTCAGGTCGCCGCGCAGCATCGGGTACAGCATCAGCACGAACACGATCGCCGCCGGCAGCTCCAGCCGCACGAACGAGGCCGGCAGCGGCATCGGCCGCAGCGCCGCCATACCGCCCACCACCACCAGCAGGTTGAACAGGCTCGAGCCGATCACATGACCGACCACCATGTCGCCCTGGCCGCGACGCGCCGCGGCGATGGCCGCAACCACTTCCGGCAACGCGGTGCCGATAGCCACCGGCAGCAGGCCGGCCAGCAACGGCGACATCCCCCAGCCGGCGCCGATCACCGGTGCGGCCTGCACCACCCAGCGTGCGCCGTAATACAGCACCACGGCGGCGATCAGCAGGCGGACCATATTGAGCCACAGCATCGTGCGGGTGGTGGCGTAGTTGGCGATGCTCTCCTGCAGCTCCACCGGCTCGCGCCGCGCGCGCGTCAGCAGCAACGCCAGCACCGCCACAAAGCCCAGCAGCAGCACGATGCCTTCGCTGCGGCTGATCACGCCATCCAGGCCGAACACGATCAACGCCAGCGACGCCACGGCCAGCAGCACCAGCAGCGGCGACAGCAGCCGGGTGCGCACCAGCAAGGGAAACGCCAGCGCCGCCAGACCCAGGGTCAGACCGACGTTGACGATGTTGCTGCCCACCGCGTTGCCCAGTGCCAGCTCCTGCGCGCCGACCACGAACGCGCGGGCATTGACCACCAGCTCCGGCAGCGAGGTGCCGAACGCCACCAGCAGCAGACCGGCGACGAACGGCGAGGCGCCGAAGCGCTGGGCCAGACCGGAGGCGGCCTTGACGATGGAGTCCCCGCCCAGCGCCAGCAGCAGCAGCCCCAATGCGAACCACACGATTGCTTCAAACATTCCGCATCTCTCCCGGCAATGATGGCGGCGGTTGCAGGGCCGAACGCGTGCCCCACCGTTAGCGGCAGCAGGGTATCAGCCGCAGCCTTCCACGTAATCCACCTGTGGCGGCAGTCCCACCCGCCACGCGCCGACCTTGCCATCGGCGCCCAGCTCGAACACCAGCACGCCCGGACCACCGTCGACCGCCGTCACCCGCAGCATCCGGGCGCCGTCCACATACTTGTGCGGCTGCGGGGGGCCGGCGTGCGGATACAACGCCTGCAGCTGTGCCAGCTCCATGCCGACCGTGCCACCGCCCGGCGCCGGAACAGCGGTGCTACGCAGGTCATAGCGCACGAAGCGATCGCCCTCGATCATGAAGAATGGCCGGGCCTCGTCCTGGCCGGCCGGACTGAGGTAATAGCAGCCGCCGTCGGCGACCGCATCCCCTTGCAGCTCGCCAGGCCACGATGCGTGCAGCTGCGCGGCATCGCTGCCCAGTGGCACCGGCCCATAGCCCTGCCAGCCGGCACCGGCAGTCGTCGCAGCAGGCCCAGCCACGGCGGCCGGTGCGGACACGCTGCCGGTTGCCGACGGCGATGCGGTCGGCTCGGACGGGCGTTCACAGGCCGCCGGCAGCGCGAGGAGGATCAGCGAAAACAAGGCGACGCGGTTCATATGGCAACTCCGGGCAGGTCCTGGCGGAGTCTAGCGACCGCACCGGCCGCGCCAGGTGAGCGACGCCCTGTCATGGTGCTTTCACCGGCGACCGCCAGGCTCATCTCCTTCCGCGCCGCGTCGAGTCCCCATGCAGCCGCACAAGACCGAACTGGGCCATGCCGAACTGCACACACCCTCCGGCGCGCTGGACCTGCGCCAGCGGCGGGCGCTGATCCTGTGTGATGGCAAACGTGATCTGGACGAGCTGCGCCTGCTGCTGGGCAGTGACGCGGCCACACTGATCGCCGGGCTGCAGCGCGAGGGCTATCTGGCCACGGACCGCCCCGCTCCTGCCGAGCCGCACCGCCGCTCGCTGCTGGCCGCACGCATCTATGTGCTGGATATCCTGGCCCTGCAGCGCCATCCCACCGCCACCCAGCTGCACCGGGTGCTGCAGGCCGCGCGTGAGGATGCCGACACCGTGCAGGCGCTGACGCTGGCCCTGCGACACCTGCCGACACTGACTTCCGAAGGCTACACGCAGCGGGTGCAGGCGCGCCTGCGTGAAGTGCTGCCGCAGGCGCAGCTGGCAGCGGTGCTGGAACCGGCACCGCTGCCGGCGTGAATCACCCCCGGGGCGGGGTGAAGTGGTTGCGCAGGCCGCTCCAGCAGGCCTGGTAGCCACGCTGGCGATGCGTCGCGGCCACCGCCTGCTCGCTCGGGCAGATCACCCCGCGGGTTTCGAACATGAAGGCCATGGTGTCGGTGATCACATCCGGCCTGGACAGATCGGCATGGGAAGCCTTGTCGAAGGTGGCCGCATCCGGGCCGTGGCCGGTCATGCAGTTGTGCAGCGAGGCGCCACCGGGCACGAAGCCCTCGGCCTTGGCGTCGTAGGCGCCGTGGATCAGGCCCATGAACTCGCTGGCGATATTGCGGTGGAACCACGGCGGGCGGAACGTGTCCTGCGCCACCAGCCAGCGTGGCGGGAAGATCACGAAATCCAGGTTGCTGGTGCCCGGGGTGTCGCTGGCCGAATGCAGCACCAGGAAGATCGACGGATCCGGATGGTCGTAGCTGATCGAACCGATGGCGTTGAAGTGGCGCAGGTCGTAGCGGTACGGCGCGTAGTTGCCGTGCCAGCCGACCACGTCCAGCGGCGAGTGGCCGATGTCCGCGCGCCACAGCCGGCCCTGGAACTTGGCGACCAGCTCGAACTGCCCTTCAAGGTCCTCGTAGGCGGCCACCGGGGTTTCGAAATCGCGCGGATTGGCCAGGCCGTTGCTGCCGATCGGCCCCAGGTCCGGCAGCTTCAACTGTGCGCCGAAGTTCTCGCAGACATAGCCGCGCGCCTGCCCGTCGGGCAGCTCCACGGCAAAACGCACGCCGCGCGGGATCACCGCGATCTGCTGCGGCTCGATCTCGATCAGGCCCAGCTCGGTGCGCAGCCGCAGCCGGCCCAGCTGCGGCACGATCAGCAGCTCGCCATCGGCGTTGTAGAACCAGCGGCCGCGCATGTCCGTGTTGGCCGCATACATATGGATGCCCGCGCCGCTGTGCGCCGCAGGCCCGCCGTTGCCGCCCATGGTGTACAGGCCTTCGATGAAATCGGTGGGCGTGGTGGGCAACGGCAGCGGATCCCAGCGCAGCTGGTTGGGCGATACCGCCGCGTGGCTGAACTCGCCATGCAGGTGCGGCTGCACGAACGGCGTGAATTCGCCGTGCATCGCCGCCGGACGGATCCGGTACAGCCAGCTGCGGCGGTTGCTGCCGCGCGGAGCGGTGAAAGCGGTGCCGGTCAGCTGCTCGGCATACAGGCCATGGGCCACCCGCTGCGGCGAATTGCGTCCCACCGGCAGCGTGCCGGGTACGGCCTCGGTGGCGAACTCGTTGCCGAATCCGGACTGGTAGGCGGTATTGCTCTGGGACATGGCTGCGCTCGCTTGGATGGGCCCGGACGGGAGGGGTGGTTTCAGGTCAGCTGACGCCGGGTCGCCGGTTCGATCAGCAAACCCAGTTCTCCGGCAAGTTCAAGAATGCGCGGGCTGTCGTGGCGACGGACGATGAAGGCGTAGAGGTTGTCGTCGAACGGATTGCCCCACAGCAGTATCTCGTAGGGGGTCGGACGGGCGGCCAGCTGCCCGTCCAGCCACTGGAAATACTCCGCCGCCGACAGCGCCTGGTGGGGCATTGCCGGCAGCGGGTTGGCGAACTGCTCGCTGATCTCCTCGTGCAGTTCATCGAGCTTGTCACCGATGGCGAGGTAATCGCCCAGCTCGGCCAGGACCGCGAACTGCATGAACGCCGCCGGGCTGTCGCCGTCGATCCAGTCCAGCTCCGGATCCATCGGCGAGGCCTTGATCCTGGACACGCAGGCGGCCAGGTCCTTGCCTTGCAGGTCGTCACAGGTCAGCAGGGTGATCAGCTCGGTCAGCATCGCGCGTTTCTCGGGGGAAGGGGCCGGTAACGTTACAGCACGCCGCGCTTGATCTGGTCGCGCTCGATGCTCTCGAACAGCGCCTGGAAGTTGCCTTCGCCGAAGCCTTCGTTGCCCTTGCGCTGGATGATCTCGAAGAAGATCGGGCCAATGGCGTTGGTGGTGAAGATCTGCAGCAGCTTGCGCTGCTTGGTCTCCGGATCGGCATCGATCAGGATCTTGTTCCTGCGCAGACGCTCCACGTCCTCGCCGTTGTCCGGGATGCGCAGGTCGACCACGTCGAAATAGGTGTCCGGCGTGTCCAGGAACTGGATGCCACGCGCGCGCATCGCCTCGACCGTCTCATAGATGTTGTCGGTGAAGCAGGCGATGTGCTGGATGCCCTCGCCCTTGTAGGCGTCCAGGTATTCGTTGATCTGGCTCTTCGGATCGGAGGACTCGTTGAGCGGAATGCGCACGATGCCATCCGGTGCGGTCATCGCCTTGGACACCAGCCCGGTCTTGGCGCCCTTGATGTCGAAGTAGCGGATCTCGCGGAAGTTGAACAACCGCTCGTAGTAGTCCGACCACTGCTGCATGTTGCCCAGGTACAGGTTGTGGGTCAGGTGGTCGATGAAGGTCAGGCCGAAGCCGGCCGGGTTCTGCTCGGCGCCTTCGATGGGCTCGTAATCGGTGTCGTAGATGCTGCCGGCGGCGCCATAGCGGTCCACCAGATACAGCATGCAGTCGCCGATGCCCTTGATCACCGGCGCCGGCACCGCGCGGGTGTCGGCCAGCAGGGTCACTTCCTCGGCGCCGTTGCCGATGGCCGCGGCCAGCACCTCGGCCGCCGGCTTGCCGAAGCGGATCGCGAAGCCGCAGGCGCACGGACCGTGCTTGGCGGCGAAATCGGCGGCGAAGGAATCCGGCTCCTCGTTCACGAGGAAGTTGACGCCGCCTTGACGGTAGACGGTAATAGCACGCTGCCGGTGGCGGAGCACGGCAGTGAATCCCATGTTCTGGAAGTAGTCGTGCAGCTGGGCACCCTGCCCGGCCGGTGCGGCAAACTCGACGAACTCGAACCCGTCGATGCCCATCGGGTTTTCGAAGGTGGTGACCTGCATGCCCAGATTGGGCGCGTGGGTGGCGCTGGGGGTATTCATGAGTTGGCTCCGGAAGCAGGGCAGTCGCCGGTCACCGGCGAGCTAGACAGGAAGGCCCGCCCGAACGGGGGCCTGGACCGAAGGTTATAGTTTCACATGAAACCACCATCAAGGTGCACTGCAGCATGAGCTCTTCCGATTACAGCAAGTCCACCAGCATCCGTGCCTCGCACGTGTTGCTGGATCTCGAGCAGTTCCTGCCTTACCGCATCAGCGTGTTGTCCAACCGGGTCAGCGGCAACATCGCCCGGCTGTATGGCGAGCGCTATGGCCTGGCCATCCCCGAATGGCGGGTGATCACGATCCTGGCGCTGTACCCGGGTTCCTCGGCCAGCGAGGTGTCCGAGCGCACGGCGATGGACAAGGTCGCGGTCAGCCGCGCCGTGGCGCGCCTGCTGGAACGCGGTTTCATCAAACGCGAGACCCACGGCGATGACCGCCGGCGCTCGGTGCTGGCGCTGTCGGCGGCCGGCTTCGAGGTCTACGAGACCATCGCACCGCTGGTGATCGAGATGGAACGGCGCCTGATGTCGGTCCTCACCGAGGAGGAAGAACAGGGGCTGGAACGCCTGATCACGCGCCTGGCCGAGGCCGGCCTGGCACGCATGAACGAGGCTTGATCGCCATCGGCGATCAGCTCAGGTACTTGCGTCGCGCATAGATCCATGGCGCGGCCAGCGCGGCGATGGCGCCTCCGGCGAAACCCAGCGCCGAAGCCACCGCGGCCGCTTCGATCTGACCGGGCAGGGCCAGTGCTGCGATCACCAGCAAGGCCGCCGGCAGGCCGATGAACGAAGCCAGGAAAAAGCGCCAACGCGGTACCCAGGTGTGCAGCTGCATCAGACTTGCGCTGGCCCAGGCCTCGCCGGCTTTGCCACGTCTTATTTTGTCCACCAGTTTGACCAGATCGACCTCGACCACGCCACGACCGCCGCGCATCCGCGCCAGCTCGGCGCCAACGTCGGCCGGTTCCGGCCACTGCGCCGGCCAGGGCTGTGGCGCGACGACGCCATAAGCGGTCAACACCGGCAAGGTCAGCGACGGGGCCGACAGCGCACGCAGTCGGCGGTTGTCCAGCACGCACCAGATCTGCGTCATGCCATCGACCGTCACCTGGTACAGCGCCAGTTGCGCCGCTTCCGGATATGCCAGCGTCGTCACCCGCGCGGCCATCGACTCGACGCCCAGCGCGCGCAGGAAGCCGACCCGGCTGCGTCCCTCCTGCGCCCAGGCCAGACCGAGCGGCGAGAGCAGCATCACTTCGGCCTGATCGGCGCTGCCTGCCGTTGCCCGCTCGTCGGCCGCCAGATAGACCGCCAGCGATTTCGGCTCGGCCACCTCGGCCCGGCTCCAGCGGTGCGATTGGCCAAGCAGGAATTTCAGTGGCACCCGCGCCGGCACGGTCTCGCTGCGCACCGCATCGGAGGCGAACGGCAGCACCGAGGCGACGAAGGCACGCAACTCGTTGCCCGGGTGCGCGCTCCATTCGGCCGGCAACAGGCCGGACAGCAGGCCGTCGCGTACCAGCGCATCGATCCGTTCTTTCTGTTCGACCAGCCGGGTGATCGCCGACTGCAGCATGATGTTCGGCGGTGAGGCGGCCAGCGGCAGGCGGTAGCGCGGCACTTCCTGCGGCATGTCTGGCGTTTCATCCAGCAGTGCTTCCACCGTCGGCAGGTTCACACCGGCGGCCTCGGCAGTGGCGGATTCGTCAAGCGCATCAACAGGAGGCGGAGCAGCGTGCATGCGGATAGGGCCGGCGTCCCCGGCCGGATGCCGGGCTATCTTTCCGATAGCGGCCGGGGTGCACGGAAATGAAGCCCCGGCGTGCCCCAATAAAAAACGGCGCCCTGCGGCGCCGCTGTTGCTGACGGTTACCGCATGCCTAGGGCGTGGCAGGTGGGGCCCACTGGCGGAGGAACGCCTCGAAGCGCGCGCGATCGTAGCCCTTGCCTTTTTCCAGCTCGCCGGTGAACTGCGAGTGCAGCAGCCGGCCGTCGGCGTCGAGCACGAACAGGTGCGGATAGCCGGTAATCCCGGGGAAGCGCGACAGGAACGCGATGTTCTCGTTGTCCTCGCTGTAATTGACCTTCATCCACACGTAGTTGGCATCGCGGAAGCGGCGCAGCTGCGAATCGCCTTCCATGAAGGCGTCGAGCAGGTGGCACCACGAGCACCATTCGCCACCGACATCCAGGATGATGCGCTTGCCACCACGCTGGGCTTCGACCTTGGCCGTTTCCAGATCGGCGAACGGATCGCGCGCCGGGTCGAACTGCGCATTGAGCCCGGCCACCGCGGCGATATCCGCCGCGGCAGGGGTATTGCCCGAAGCCACCGGCTGGCGGATATCGGCCACCGGCGGCTTCTGTTCGGAGGTGTCCAGCGGCTGCACCGCTGCCGGCGCGGCGGCCGGCGGCGGATTGCAGCCGGCCAAGGCCGCGGTGAGCAGCAAGGCAACCATCCCGGACAACCGCTTCATCGGCACTGCCTTACTTCACGCCGTGCATCAGCTTCTGGATCAGCGGCGCGATCAGGAACAGCAGCACGCCGGCGCCGATCAGCACCCAGAAACCGAAGGTGTAGCCGGCCTGCGCCGACGCCACGGTCATGCCGCCTTCGCCGCTGACGCTGCTGGCGAAAATGCCCGACAGGTTGTTGCCGATCGCGGTGGACAGGAACCAGCCGCCCATGCCGAAGCCGATCAGGCGCACCGGTGCCAGCTTGGTCACCATCGACAGGCCGATCGGCGACAGGCACAGCTCGCCGACCGACTGGATCACGTAGACCATGAACAGCGTCCAGAACGGGATCTTCAGGCTCTGCGGGTCCACTAGGCTGGACAGCGCGAACATCAGCAGCAGGAACGCCAGGCCGTTGAAGATGATGCCCAGGCCGAACTTGCGCGGGATCGACGGATTGGCCTTGCCCATCTTGACCCACATCCAGGCGATGACCGGCGCCAGGGTGATGATGGCCAGCGAGTTGACCGACTGGAACCAGCCCACCGGGAACGTCCAGCCGCCGAAGTCGCGCTGGACGATGTTCTGCGCCAGGAAGTTGAACGAGCTGCCGGCCTGTTCGAAGAACATCCAGAACAGCACGTTGAAGGCGAAGATGATCAGCATCGCGATCGCCTTGTCACGCGCCACCGCACCGTTGGCGAAGCCTTCGCGCAGGATCAGCACGCACAGGCCCACGAACAGGATCGTCAGCAGCACCTGCAGATTGTTGGCATCGATGGTCAGCAGGAAGTAGATCGCCGGGATCGCCACCAGCACCCCCAGCACCACCAGCAGCAGGCGTCCGAAACCTTCCGCGCCGGCCAGCGGACGGCCGATGCCCTTGAGCTGGGCTCGGCCAAACCAGAACCACACCAGGCTGATCAGCATGCCCACGCCCGAGGCGATGAACACCGCCTTGTAGGCCGGCATCTGCGAGGAGCCGCCGAACATGTTCTCGGCCAGCCAGCCGGTCAGGATCGGCGCGATCAGCGCACCGGCGTTGATGCCCATGTAGAACAGGGTGAAGCCCGAATCACGGCGCTCATCGCCGGTGGCATACAGCTGGCCGACCATGGTCGAGATGTTGGGCTTGAACAGGCCATTGCCGGCCACGATGGTGGCCAGGCCGATCTTGAACACCATCTCGTTCGGCACCATGACCAGGAACAGGCCGGCCGCCATCACCACCGCACCCAGCAGGATCGAGCGCTGGTAGCCGATCACCCGGTCGGCGACATAGCCGCCGAACAGCGCCGCCGCGTACACCAGCGCCAGGTAGGCGCCGTACAGCTTGCTGGCCGAGCCCTCACCGGCGGCGTCGCCGTTGAAGAACTGCGCCACGATGTACAGCGCCAGCGCCCAGCGCATGCCGTAGAACGCGAAGCGCTCCCAGAACTCGGTCATGAACAGCATCCACAGCGGACGCGGATGGCCAAGCGTGGTCTTGAACTCCGGCACGGGCGCCGGGGTGGATGCGGAATTCGGCGCGGCAGCGCTCATGCGGGACTCCCCTGAACAATTCGTTGGGTAAAGAAATCGGCCGGAACCGGCGCGACGGGCGAGGATCACAGAAGCGTCCGCTTCACGTCAAATAGAGGTTGCGCCGGTCAGGTCCCGGTCACGCACGGCCATGGCCGCCGCGCAAACCACCCGGCCGCCGCCGCAACCTCATGAATGCGCCGCAATGCCGCCAGCGCCCAGCGCGTGGCGGCACACCCCACCGCCCTCCGCCCGCGATGCGGGGCAACGGCGCCGGGGGGCTGCCCGTGGCCCGTCTCAGCCGTCGGCGCGGATACTGGTGCGCACTTCGAACAGTTCCGGGAAGAAGGTCAGCTCCAGCGCCTGGCGCAGGAAGCCCACGCCGGAGGAGCCGCCGGTGCCGCGCTTGAAACCGATCACCCGCATCACCGTGCGCATATGCCGGAAGCGCCACAGCTGGAACTGGGTTTCCAGGTCCACCAGGTCCTCGCACAGCGAGTACTCGCGCCAGTAGCGGTCGGTGTCCTGGTAGATGGTCTCGAACACCGGGCGCAGCGCCGGATCGCTGACATGCGGCCGGGTCCAGTCGTGGTCGTCGTAGGTGGCCGGGATGGCATGGCCGAAGCGCGCCAGATAGGCCAGGAACTCCTCGTACAGGCTGGGCGCCTCCAGCACTTCACGCAATTGCGCCTGCCCGGCCGGGTCGTGGGCGAACACGTTGAGCATGTCGGCGTTCTTGTTGCCCAGCAGGAATTCGATATAGCGGTACTGCAGCGACTGGAAGCCCGAGGAGGGCCCCAGCACGTCGCGGAAGCCCATGTATTCGGACGGGGTGAGCGTTTCCAGCACCGCCCACTGCTCGGTCAGCAGGCGCAGCACCTGCTTGGCGCGGGCCAGCACCTTGCGGCACTGCCAGACCTGGTCGCGCTGCAGGAAGCCGCGCGCCGCGCGCAGCTCGTGCGCCAGCAGCTTCAGCCACAGCTCCGAGGTCTGGTGCTGGATGATGAACAGCATCTCGTCGTGGTGCGGCGGACTGGACAGCGGCTGCTGCGCGGACAGCAACTGGTCCAGGCGCAGGTAGCCGCCGTAGGTGAGCCGGCCCTGCAGATCGGTATGGATACCGGCTTCGAGCTCACGCTGGTTCTTTTCTACGGTCATCGGTCGTGCCTGTGCGCGGGGCGCAAAGCGTAACGCAGCCCGGCCATTGGCGGCGGCCCCGCGCAAACGGAAACACAACACTTGCCAGCGCGCCCGGCGCGACAATACGTAGGCCCGACAACGCGACTGAATACGTTGAGTTTGCGGCGCCTGCCCCGTGGCTATCGACCCCGGCGGACGCTCGCACGGCGGTTTGTGCTGCGCCGCAGGACGGCTTTTCCGGTCCGAGTCCTTACCATGGGCAATTCCTATCATTTGAAACCATCTGTTCAAGGTGTTGATGCGATGACGGTTTCCGCCCAGTTCCAAATCGAATACCTGCAGTACCTGGATGCCGACGGCAACCTGGTCCGCGACGACCTTCCCGCCTCGCTGCGCGATGCGCGGGCGCTGCTGCCGATGTTCAAGCAGATGCTGGCCACCCGGGTGTTCGACACCAAGGCCGTGGCCCTGCAGCGCACCGGCAAGCTCGGCACCTTCGCCTCCTGCCTGGGCCATGAGGCGGCCCACGTCGGCATTGGTGCGGCCATGAAGCCCGGCGACGTGTTCGCCCCCAGCTACCGCGAGTACGGCGCCATGTTCATGCGCGGCGTACGCCCGCGCGACGTGCTGATGTACTGGGGCGGTGACGAGCGCGGCAGCGATTACGACCGCAACAGCGACGCGGTCCGCGACTTCCCGATCTGCGTGCCGATCTCCACCCAGTGCCTGCATGCGGCCGGCTCGGCGCTGTCGTTCAAGCTGCAGGGCAAGCCGCAGGTGGCGGTGACCGTGTGCGGTGATGGCGGCAGCTCCAAGACCGATTTCTACGCCGCGGTGAACTCGGCCGGCGCCTACAAGCTGCCGCTGATCCTGTGCGTGGTGAACAACGGCTGGGCGATCTCGGTACCGCGTTCGGCCCAGACCGGTGCCGAAACCCTGGCGCAGAAGGGCATCGCCGGTGGCCTGTTCTGCCTGCAGGTGGACGGCAACGACCTGATCGCGGTGCTGGCGGCGATGGAACAGGCGCGCGAACGCGCCCTGGCCGGCGAGGGCGGCACGGTGCTGGAACTGCTCACCTACCGCCTGTCCGACCACACCACCGCCGATGACGCACGCCGCTACCGCGACGATGCGGAAGTGAAATCGGCCTGGTTGAAGGAACCGCTGATCCGCCTGCGCAAGTACCTCACCGCACAGGGCGTGTGGAGCGAGGAGGAAGAAAAGAGCTGGATCGCCGAATGCGGCGCGCGCGTGGACGAGGAGGTCAACGCCTACCTCAACTGCCCGGTGCAGCCGGTCGAGGCGATGTTCGACTATCTGTATGCCGATCCGCCGCCGGACCTGCTGGCCCAGCGCGCCGACGCCATCGCCCTGGAGCAGCGCCATGGATGATCTCAAGCGCACCGCCCCTGAATCCACCGCCGGCCACGACGCCGGCACGGCGCACAGCGCCGCCACCGCGCGCGGAGAAGAGCCCATGACCGCAACGCCCATCACCCTGATCGAAGCGGTGACCCAGGCCCTGGCCTGGGAAATGGAACACGACCCCTCGGTACTGGTGCTGGGCGAAGACGTCGGCGTCAACGGCGGCGTGTTCCGCGCCACCGCCGGCCTGCAGCAGCGCTTCGGCGCGCAGCGCGTGCTGGACACCCCGCTGGATGAAACCACCATCGCCGGCCTCACCGTCGGTCTGGCCGCGCAGGGCATGAAGCCGGTGGCCGAGGCCCAGTTCGACGGCTTCGTCTACCCGATGGTCGACCACGTGATCTGCCATGCCGCGCGCCTGCGTTACCGCACCCGTGGCCGCCTGCACTGCCCGATGGTGCTGCGCGTGCCGTGGGGCGGCGGCATCCGCGCGCCCGAGCACCACAGCGAAGCCAACGAGGCCATCTTCACCAACGTGCCGGGGCTGCGCGTGGTGCTGCCGTCCAGCCCGCAGCGCGCCTACGGCCTGCTGCTGGCCGCGATCCGCGAGCCGGATCCGGTGATCTACATGGAGCCCAAGCGCATCTACCGCCAGTACAAGGAAGTGGTCGCCAATGATGGCGAGGCGCTGCCGCTGGACGTGTGCTTCGTGCTGCGTGACGGCACCGACGTGACCCTGGTGACCTGGGGCGCGCAGGTCAAGGAAGCGCTGGAAGCGGCCGACAAGCTGGCCGGCGAAGGCATCAGCGCCGAGGTCATCGACGTGGCCACGCTGCGTCCGCTGGACTTCGCCACCATCGCCGAATCGGTGGCCAAGACCGGCCGCTGCGTGATCGTGCAGGAAGCGCCCAAGACCGCCGGTTTTGGTGCCGAGATCGCCGCGCGCCTGGCCGAGGAATCGATGTACGACCTGCTGGCCCCGGTCGAGCGCGTCACCGGCTACGACACCCACATCCCGCTGTTCCGCCTGGAGATGAAGTACCTGCCGAGCGTGGAGCGGATCGTGGCGGCGGCCAAGCGCGCCGTGGCGGCGGGCTGACATGCGGGCACGCCTGCATGGCAGTCACCGCAACCAGTACCGCAACCCGGTGCAACTGCGCACCGGACAGATCGTCGAACTCGGTGTCCGCGACGAGGAATGGCCGGCCTTCGCCTGGGTGAAAACCGCCGAGGGCACCGCCGGCTGGGCCCCGGCCGACTGGTTGCGGCCGCTGGGGGACGGCCGCGCCGAGGCTTTGCGTGACTACAGCGCGCGTGAGCTGGACGTGGACCGCGGCGAACAGGTGCGACTGCATCACGAACATGGCGGCTGGTGGTGGTCCGAACGCGCCGATGGCGTGCAGGGCTGGCTGCCGGCCCGCGAACTTGAACTGCTGGAAGAGAACTGCACATGAGCCAGACCAAGAGCTTCAACCTGCCCGACCTGGGCGAAGGCCTGCCGGACGCCACCATCGTCGAATGGTTCGTCAAGGAAGGTGACGTGATCCGGCTGGACGAGCCGCTGGTGTCGATGGAAACCGCCAAGGCGGTGGTCGAAGTCCCCTCGCCGGTCTCCGGCAAGGTGCTCAAGCTGGCCGGCGCGGCCGGTGACATCGTGGTCACCGGGCACATGCTGGCGCACTTCGAGATCGACCCGAACCTGCCGCAGCGTGCCGAAGGCCAGGACACCGGCCACCACCACGGCGCGCCGGCCGAAGCCGCGCCGGTGCCGGTGGCTGCACCTGCCCCGGCGGCAGCCGCCGCCGAACGGGCCGATGAAGGCACCGTGGTCGGCGCGATGGTCAGCTCCAACGCCGTGCACACCGAACAGGCCGTGGCCGTGGGCGGGGTCAAGGCGATGCCGGCGGTGCGGGCGATGGCACGCAAGCTGGGCGTGGACCTGACCCGCGTGCGCGCCACCGGTGCCGACGGCGCGGTGACGATGAACGATGTGAAGCAGGCCGCCGCGGCCGGCACCGCCAAGGTCGGCGCCACGCCGGCCCCCGCTCCGCAGGCCGCCGCCCCGCTCGCCGCCGCACGTGCCGAAACCACCCGTACGCCGCTGTCGGCCGCCGGCAAGCCGATGCGCACCGCCCCGCCGGGCATGGTCGCCAAGGGCCAGCCGGAACCGCTCAAGGGCGTGCGCCGCAACATGGCCCGGGTCATGGCCGACGCGCACAGCAAGGTCGTGCCCACCACGCTCAATGACGACGCCGACATCCATGCCTGGATGCCGGGCAACGACATGACCTCGCGGCTGGTGCGGGCGATCGTCGCCGCCTGCCAGGCGGTGCCGGCGATGAACGCCTGGTTCGACGGTGACACCCTCACCCGCACCCTGCACGCGCAGGTCGACATCGGCATCGCCGTGGACACCGATGACGGCCTGTTCGTGCCGGCGCTGCGCAATGCCGACATGCTCGACGCCCGCGGCGTGCGCGAAGGCATCAACCGCCTGCGCCAGCAGGTGGAAGACCGCTCCATCGCCCCGTCCGAGCTCAGCGGCTACACCATCAGCCTGTCCAACTTCGGCATGTTCGCCGGCCGCTATGCCACCCCGGTGGTGGTGCCACCGTGCGTGGCAATCGTTGCCGCCGGGCGCGCCCGCTTCCAGCTGACCCCGGTGATGGGCGGCGTGGAAACGCACAAGGTGATCCCGCTGTCGGTGACTTTCGACCACCGCGCCTGCACCGGTGGCGAAGCCGCCCGCTTCCTGCGCGCGATGATCGACGATCTGGCCCTGGCCCACTGAGCAGTTTGTTTGCAGCAAGACTTCAGCCCGCAGCAATGCGGGCTTTTTTTTGGGGCGGAGGAACCGGGTCTTGCGTTGCCGAGGGCGCGGGCACCGCGTTGCGCACTGTCACCCCGGTCTGCGGTCACGGCGCTAGGATGCGCACATCCACCTCCACCTCCGACGGTACGCCTGATGAACAGCTGGGTCTGCAGCAACTGCAAGGAAGCCAACGAAGACAACTTCGAACAGTGCTGGAACTGCGGCACCCATGCCGACGGCTCGGTGCCGGAACGGCCATTCCGGCCCGAGGCCAGCGCGCCATGGCTGCAGCCGCCGCGCCTGATCCAGTGCCTGCGCTGCCCGGGCTCGCGGATGGAGTTCATCGGCCGCAAGCGCTTCCACGAAGGTTCGCAGGCCATGCCGTTCCTGCTGGGCGATCTGGGCGAACTGTTCGTCAACCGCGAGGAGTTCGAGCTGCATGCCTGCCCGGCCTGCGGCAAGGTCGAGCTGTTCCTGTCCAACCTGCCCCGCTGAACGTCGCCACCGGACCGGGAGTATCGCCATGAGCCACCGCAGCCGTCTGGCCGGTTTCATCATCGATTGCCAGGACACCGACAGTGATACCGCCGCGGCCTTCTGGAGCGCGGCGTTGGGCCTGCAGGCGCTGCCGGCCGAGACCGACAGCGACGGCGACGGCGCGCAGTACACGCGGTTGCGCGATGCGCCCGGTGAGCTGCAGGTGGAAGTGCAGCGGGTCAGCCACCCTTCGCGCGTGCATCTGGATATCGAGGCCGACGACATCGACGCCGAAGCCGACCGGCTGGAAGCACTGGGCGCGCGCCGCATCGGCTTCGTCAAACGCTGGTGGGTGATGGAGGCGCCGACCGGTCACCGCTTCTGCGTGGTGGCGATGAAGCATCCGGCGCGCGGACAGACCCCCAACACCTGGGAGTAACCGCGCCGGCGCGCCGATAATGGCAATCACTTTTCCGCTGGAGATGCCCCGATGTCCGATTCCTCCCTTGCCGGCGCCCGGGTGCTGGTGGCCGGCGGCAGCCGCGGCATCGGGCTGGCCATCGCCGCGGCGTTCGCCCGGGCCGGCGCGCGGCTGTCGCTGTGCGCGCGCGGCGCCGAGGGCCTGCAGCACGCGCGACAGACACTGCAGCGCGAGGGCGCACCGGTGCATGTGCAGCCCTGCGACCTGGCCGATCCGGCCCAGATCCAAAGCTGGGTGGAAGCGGCCGCCGCGGCGCTGGGCGGCATCGATATCGTCATCAACAACGCCTCCGGGTTTGGCAACGGCAATGACGATGCCAGCTGGCAAGCCGGCTTCGAGGTCGACCTGATGGCCGCGGTGCGGACCAATCGCGCGGCGCTGCCATACCTGCGGGGCAGCACGATGCCGGCGATTCTCAACATCAGCTCGATCAACGCCTCGGTGCCGACCCCGCGTGCGGCCGCCTATTCCACCGCCAAGGCCGCAGTGAACTACTACACCGTGTCGCTGGCCACCGAACTGGCGCGCGAACGCATCCGCGTCAATGCACTCGCACCGGGATCGATCGAGTTCCCCGACGGCCTGTGGGACCGCCGGCGCAGCAGCGAGCCGGCGCTGTACGAACAGATCCGCGCGAAGATTCCGTTCGGCGGTTTCGGCGATGCCGGGGATGTCGCCAGCGCGGCGGTGTTCCTGTGCTCACCGGCCGCCCGCTGGATCACCGGCCAGGTGCTGGCGGTGGACGGCGGCCAGTCGCTGCCGGCGTAAGCGCCACGCCGGGTAATCGGTTCAGGCCAGCGCCGCGGCGCCGACCACCTGCTCTCCCGGTGGCGGCTGCAGCGCCGCCTGCACCAGCGCGGTGGCGATATGCGCGGCCGGATTGATCCGCCAGCCGCGCGGCAGCACCGGTGCCAACGCGCCCAGCACCACGCCGGCCAGATGCTCCGCCGGGCGACGCTCACGGCGCTGCCCGCCGATCAGGCCCGGCCGCACCAGCGTCAGCGAGCTGAACCCCAACCCGCGCAGATCCCGCTCCAGCTCGCCCTTGACCCGGTTGTAGAACAGCGGCGAGCGCGCATTGGCCCCGGCGGCCGAGTTCAGCGCGAACACCTCGCAGCCCTGGCGCTTGACCGCCTGCGCGATCAGCAGCGGATAGCCGTGGTCGATCTGCCGGAACACTTCCCGCGAACCGGCCTGTTTCATCGTCGAGCCCAGCGCACAAATGGCCGCGTCCACCCGCCACCACGGCGCCTCCAACGGCAAGGCGGCGAAGTCGTGCACCGGATTGAGCAGCCGCGCGTGGCGCATCGGCAGCGGCCGCCGCGTCGGCGCCACCACACCGCTGCAGCGCGGATCGTCCAGCAGCTGCTGCAGCACCTGCGCACCAACCAGCCCGGTCGCGCCCGCCAGCAATACCCGCATGAGTTACCTCCCGTGATCGCTTGCCGTTCAAGCAGGCCCCCACCTTGCCGATAATGGGGGTTGCTTACCACCTTCCCGGCGCCAGCGCGCCCGCTTCCTGCCCGGACTCCCGCAATGGCCGACAGCACCGAGACTCCCCTTCCCCGCGGCGCCGGGCTGGGACGCATCCTGTCACGCCGGCAGGCGGCAAGCGCCGAACCGGCGGTGAACAGTCCACGGCCGGCCGAGGGCGCCCAGGGCATGGCGCAGCTGCAGCTGCTGTTCGCCGCCGCCCGCGAGCCCGAAGCGCTGCTGCACGCCTTCGCCCAGGGCATGGCCACCCTGCCCGGCGAGCTGGGCGACATGGGCCAGCGCCTGCACAGCGCCCAGGCCGAGCGCGACTGGGAGCGCTATGGCCGCCTGCTGCGGCAACTCATCGACAAGTACATCCGCACGGTCGAACTGGACACCCCGGCATCGGCGAACGGCGATGCCGCCAAGCTGCGCGACCTGCTGCGCAACACCCTGGATGCGGTGCTGGCCGGCTTGCTGGTACAGGCGCCGGAACTGCAGCAGCACACCGAACGGATGGGTGCCGAACTGCGCCACTGGCAGCCGGGCCAGTCGCTGGCACCGGTGGAGCAGCAGCTGCGCGAGCTGTGCCACCAGGTCGGCGTGCGCAGCGAAGGGCTGCAGGAACAGCACGACCTGCTGCTGAACCTGTTCGATCTGCTGCTGGAAAACATCGCCGAACTGCTCGAGGGCGGCAGCTGGTTGCAGGGGCAGATCAGCGCGGTGCGCCAGTTGCTGGGCGGCCCGCTGGATCGCAGCTCGCTGGAGCACACCCGCAACAACCTGCGGGAGGTGATCTACCGCCAGGGCCTGCTCAAGCAGGGCATCGACGCCTCCAAGACGGCGATGAAGGAGTTGATGATCGATTTCGTCCAGCAGGTGGACGGCATGGCCACCGATACCGGCGATTACCACGACCGTCTGGCCAGTTACGCCATCTCGGTCCGCCAGGCACGCAGCATCGCCGATCTGAGCCAGCTGCTGCAGGACGTGCTGCAGGACACCGCGCGCGTGCAGGCGCAGGCGCTGCGCGCGCGCGACCACCTGGCCAATGCCCGGGCCGAGGCGGTCGCCGCCGAGCAGCGGGTGCTGCAACTGGAACGTGAACTGGAAGAAGTCGGCAGTCAGCTGCGGACCGATCCCCTGACCGGGGCACTCAACCGGCGTGGCCTGGAAGAAGTGCTGGGCGGGGAACTGCGCGCCGGCACCACGCCGCTGAGCGTGGCGATGCTGGACCTGGACCACTTCGGCCAGACCAACGCGACCCACGGCCATGCCGGCGGCGATCAGGCGCTGCGGCACCTGGTGGCGGTGATCCAGCATCGGTTGTGCGGCCGCGATCATATCGCCCGCCTGGGCGGCGACGAGTTCGTGCTGGTGCTGCCCGAGCTGGGCCGCGGTGCGGCGTTGGAAACGGTGCAACAGCTGCAGACCGCACTGGTCCAGCGACCATTCCTGCATGAGGACCAGCGCGTGCAGGTCCGTTTCAGTGCCGGCGTCGCCAGCGCGGTGGCCGGGGAAACGGCCGATGCGCTGCTGCAACGCGCCGACCGTGCCCTGTATGCCGCCAAGCGCGGCGGCCGCAACCTGGCGATCCTGGCCGACTGAGCGGCAAGTTGGAAAAGGCTGTGATATTTCCTGCGCTGGTGCGAATCATCAGGGCATGGATACCATCATGATGGCCGGGACGAGCGAGGATCTGCAGCAGCGCTTCGCCGCGCTGCTGGCACAGCATCAGGGCATCGTACTCAAGGTCGCCCGCGCCTATTGCCATGACAGCGAGGAGCGCAGGGACCTGCTCCAGGAGATCAGCATCCAGGCCTGGCGTGCGTTCCCCGCCTTCGCCCCGGAGCGCGCGCAATTCAGCACCTGGCTGTACCGTATCGCGCTGAATGTGGCGATCTCGCAATTGCGCCACCAGCGCCTGCGCCTGCATCACCACCACGATGTCGATGCCGCGCGCATCGATGACCTCGCTGCGGTGGCCGACAGCGCCGAGGATGCGGCCAGTCTGGCCCAACTCAATGCACTGATCCGCAGCCTGCCGGCCCTGGACCGCGCCTTGCTGCTGTTGCACCTGGACGACTGCAGCCACCGCCAGATCAGCGAGGTGCTGGGCCTCAGTCCGGGCAATATCGCCACCCGCCTGCACCGCTTGCGCCAGCAACTGCGCCAGCGGCTCAACCCATCCCCCGACCGCTGAGGACACGCGCATGGAACTGGACGATCTCAAATCCGCCTGGGCGCAGCAGGCCCGGCGTCTGGACCAGATCGAAGCGCGGGCGCTGGAGGCCTGGCGTGAGCCGCGTCGCCGCGACGTGCGCAAACGCCTGCGGGGATTCAGCGCGTTGCAGCTGCTGTGGCTGGCGGTGTGGATCGTGGTCACCGCACTGGCCGCCCGCTTCTGGATCGAGCATCGGCAGGTGCCGCATCTGCTGCTGACCGGACTGGTCTTGCACGGCTACGGCATCGCCGCGATCTGGGTGTCGATCACCCGCGCGTTGCTGTCCGCGCGCCTGCAGTACACCCAGGCACCGGTATTGCAGCAGCTCACCCGGCTGGCGCAGCTGCGCCGCTTCACCGCCCTCACCGAGCTGGCGCTGGGGCTGCCGTGGGCCTGTCTGTGGCTGCTGGCCACGCAGTGGCTGTGCGTGCAGTGGCTGGGGTTGGATCTGTATGCGATGGCGCCGCGCTGGTTCCTCGCCACACTGGGGGCAGGCCTGGTCGCGGCAGTGGCCGGCAGCGTCCTTGCGTACTGGGCGCTGCACCGGGTACCCGCCTCCCATTGGCTGCACCGCGGATTCGAGGCCCTGTCCGGGCAATCACTGGCCCGCGCCCAGCAGGAACTGCGCGAGCTGCAGGACCCGCTGCACTAGCCCCGTTCCGTGCATGGTCTGTCCCAGGCCGGGCTTCGTCCTGTTTGGCGAAGCCGTGGTTCAGGGGACACGTCGGTGCTGATCGCGCCCACCGGTGTCGCAGGGCGCGGGCCGGCACCGGCACCGGCACCCATCACGCCATCATTCGTGCTCAGTGCGCCGGCTTGCCGCCGCCGCGCAGCCGCTGGAACAGCGTCACCGCCACCAGCACCAGCGCGCCGACGCCGATGCCCACCACCACGCTGCCCAGCGCGTTGGCCAGCCATTGCAGATGCGCCGGCGCCAATCCGGTCACGAAGTGGTGCAATGCCGGAATCGCATGCACCAGGATGCCGCCGCCGACCAGGAACATCGCCGCGGTACCGGCGATGGACAGGCCGCGCATCAGCCACGGCGTGGCATACAGCAGCCCGCGTCCGAACGCGGCCAGCGTGCGGCCCTTGCCCAGCAGCCACATGCCCAGATCATCGAGTTTGACGATGCCAGCCACCAGGCCGTAGACGAACACGGTCATCGCCAGCGCGATCACCACCAGCGTGGTCACCTGCTGGCCGAACGGGGCAGTGGCCACCACCCCCAGCGACAGCACGATGATTTCGGCCGAGAGGATGAAGTCGGTGCGCACCGCCCCCTTGATCTTGTCCTTCTCCCAGGCCACCACGTCGGTCTTCTCGTCAGCCAGCGCGCGGGTCAGCTCGGCCTTGTGCGCGTCGTCCTCGTCCTTGGAGTGCAGGAACTTGTGCGCCAGCTTCTCCACGCCCTCAAAGCACAGGAAGGCGCCACCGATCATCATCAAGGGCGTGATCGCCCACGGCAGCCAGGCGCTGATGGCCAGCGCCGCCGGCACCAGGATCGCCTTGTTGACCAGCGAGCCCCTGGCCACCGCCCACACCACCGGCAACTCGCGGTTGGCGCTCACGCCGGTCACCTGCTGCGCGTTGAGCGCCAGATCGTCCCCCAGCACGCCGGCGGTCTTCTTGGCCGCCACCTTGGTCAACAGGGAAACGTCATCGAGCAGTGTGGCGATATCGTCGAGCAGGGCAAACAGGCTGGCTCCAGCCATGGGCACACCGTAGGAATGGGACAGGCGGCGATTTTCACCTATTCAGCGCCTGCCGCGCGTGAGGCCGTGCGTGTTCACCCCTCTACCACCCGGCGCCGGCCACACTGGCCCTCCCTTCTGCCCGGAACGCCTCCTTGACCGAGCCATCCAGCGATACCACCGCGACCACTATCGGCGGCATGAGCCGACGCCAGCAGATCGTGCGCCTGCTGGTGCGCTACCGGAACTCGGGGGTGTTTTCCGGCCTCCAGCTTGATGGCGAACTGCCGCGTCTGGACCGGATTCCCGCCACCGACAACCCCACCCAGTTCGTGGCCGATCTGGAGGCGCTCGGCACCACCTTCGTCAAACTCGGGCAGGTGCTGTCCACGCGGCCGGACATGATTCCGGCCGAGTATGTGACCGCCTTGGAGCGCATGCAGGAAAAAGTGGCGCCGATTCCGGCCGAACAGATCCGCGCGATCATCGAGGAAGACCTCGGCGCGCCGGTGGCCAAGCTGTTTGTCTGGTTCGACCCGGAACCGCTGGGCTGCGCTTCCATCGCCCAGGTGCATCGCGCCGAACTGCGTGATGGCCGCCAGGTGGCGGTGAAAGTGCAAAAGCCCGACGTGGCCGCGCAGCTGCGTTCGGATCTGTCGGTGTTGCGCAGCTTTGCCACCGCCGCCGACCACCTCACCCGGGTCGGCCGCAAAGTGCGCTTTTCCGACTGGCTGGACGAGTTCGCCAAGACCTTGCGCATGGAGCTGGATTACGAAACCGAAGCGGCCAATCTGGCCCGCTTCGGCCAGCATCTGGCGCCCTATCCGGAGCTGACGGTTCCCCAGCCGGTGTGGGACCTGTGCAGCCGCCGGGTGCTGACCATGGAGCTGGTGCAGGGCGTGCGGGTGGATGCCATTCCACAGGTGCGGCGCACCGAGCAGTCGATGGAGCCGCTGGCCGCGGCGCTGATCCGCGGCTACCTGGACCAGATCTTCGTCCATGGCGAGATCCACGCCGATCCGCATCCGGGCAATCTGCGCGTCACCCCCGAGGGACAACTGGCCATCTTCGATCTGGGCATGGTGGCGCATGTGCCGCCGCGGCTGCGCGAGCGCCTGCTCAAACTGCTGTTTGCCGCCATCGACGGCCGTGGCGAGGAAGTGGCCGATGAGATCATCAGCATCAGTACGCGGCTGGAGGATTACGACGAGGAGCGCTACCTGCGCGAGACCGGGCAGATGATCGCCCGCTACGCCGCCAATGGCACCATGTCCGAAGGCCATGTGGTGCTGGAAGTGGTGCGCATCGCCACCGCCAGCAACCTGCGCACCCCACCGGAGCTGACCCTGCTGGGCAAGGCGCTGCTGAATCTGGAAGGCGTGTGCCGCGTGCTCGCGCCGGCGATGAACACCCGGGGTGTGGTCGAAAAGCAGCTGCAGCATGTGATGCGCGCGCGCCTGAAAAAGTCGCTGTCGGTGGCCAATCTGGCCAGCGAGGCGATGGAGATGCAGCAGCTGCTGCGCAACGGGCCGCGGCGCCTGACCGACATCCTCAGCCTGGTCGCCGAGAACCGGCTGCAGATGAAGGTGACCGGGCTGGAAGAATCGCGGCTGATGGAGAACATCCAGAAGGTCGCCAACCGCATCGCCGCGGCCCTGATCACCGCCGCGCTGCTGCTGTCCTCGGTGCTGTTGATGCGGGTTCCCACGCGCGTGACGCTGTTCGGCTATCCGGCCTTCGCGATCCTGCTGTTCCTGGTGGCGGTGGTGATCGGTCTGGGGCTGATCCTCAGCGCCCTGCTGTTCGACCGGCGCACGCGGGCCCGTGCGCACGAGGAACGCGGACATCGCTGAGCCGGAATGACGCCGCCACCGCCACGCTCATGGCGCGGCGGCACGGCAAACTGTTGCGCCCAAAAAAAACATTCCAGTCAGGTTCGCGCAGGCACTCTGCTGACATCCCTCCGTCACATGCATGACACCGCATGATGGCAGGGAGCCTGCGGCCGCGGCCGTTGCCCTGTTCCACTCTCCACCTGACCGCATGCATTGGATCATCTGGCTCTATCTGGCGACACTTGTCGTCCTGCTGTTGTTGTCGCCCACTGGACTGCGCCTCAAGGCGGGACTGCTGTCCGTGCTGTTGCTGGCCTTGAGCAGCTGGTGGCTGATCGATCGGCTCAGTGGCGATGGCATCAACTCCGCCACGCTCTATCACCTGCGCAGCGATATGGAAGGTGCCGGTGTGGGGGATTTCGGCGCGTACATCGCCGGCTTCCTCGCCCTGGTACTGCTGTCGCTGACACCGCTGCTGTTGATGCGGATCAAACGCTTCCAGCGGAGGCGCGGCGGCGGGGCCGTGTTGACCGGATTCATCGCGCTGGTGATCGCCACGATGGCAAGCAGCCCGCTCTACACGGATGCGCGACGCATCTACCAGCAGATGCAACCGGTCGACTACAGCAGTGTCGCGCCCGAATACGTGGTGCCATCCCGGCCTTTGGCACGCACCCCGAATATCGTCTGGATCTATGGCGAAAGCCTGGAGCGCACCTATCTGGATGAGGCGGTGTTTCCCGGACTGATGCCCAACCTCCGGCGCCTCGCCGGCCAGGCGCTGGATGTGCGCAATATCGCCTCGGCCGACGGCAGCGGCTGGACCATCGCCGGGCTGGTGTCTTCAATGTGTGGGGTGCCGCTGACCACCGCACAGGGTGATGAGAACAGCATGGGCCGCATGGCCAGCTTCCTGCCCGAGGCGTTCTGTCTGGGCGACTATCTCAAGCAGCAGGGGTACCGCAACCATTACCTGGGGGGCGCCAACGGCCAGTTCGCGGCCAAAGCCGATTTCCTGTCCACGCACGGCTTCGACGAGGTGCGGGACCTGGCCTGGTTCCAGCAACAGGATATCGCCCAAAAGCATTTCTCCAACTGGGGCGTGCATGACGATGTGCTGCTCGATCACGCGTTCGAGCGCTTCATGGAGCTCTCACGCAACGGCCAGCCGTTCATGCTAACCGCACTGACCATGGACACCCATCATCCGGCCGGCCATCTGCCGGTGGCCTGCAGGAACCTGCGCTACCGCAGCGCGCTGGGCGATATCGGCCTGCTCCATGCCCTCCAGTGCAGCGACCGGCTGATTTCGCGGCTGGTCGATCGCATCCGCGCCAGCGCCTTTGCCGGGAACACGCTGGTGATCGTCGCCTCCGACCACCTGGCCATGCCCAACCACCTGAGCCATGTGCTGGAGAAGCAGACCCGCGAGAACCTGCTGTTGTTCCTCGGCCCGGATATCGCCCCGCGCCAGCTGCACAGCGATGCCGGCACCACGTTGGATTCGGGCGCCACCTTGCTGCAGCTGATCGATCCGGCGATCGACGCGATCGGCTTCGGGCGTTCGCTGGTCGCGCCACAGCGCGCGCCCAGCGCCAGTGTCGCGGCCTTGCACGGCGATGGCGACGGCTACACCCGCTACCGCGCGTTCGCCCGCTCGCTGTGGCTGGGTGAACAGAACCGCATGCTGCGTCTGCAGGACGACCACGTGCAGGTCGGCGTGCAGAACGTGCAGCCACCGGTGCTGCTCGAGTACGACCGCAAGTGGGAGTTGAAGTCGGTGTATCTGGAGAACACCTCGCGCAAGTTCGACGAAGCCGATCCCGAGCACCGGCTGGCCTACGTGGACCGCTGCACCGCGTTCGAGGACGGGTCGGCCGAGGGCCACTGGTGCGCGCTGCTGGTGGACAGCGACCAAGGCATGCGCCTGTACCGCGACGGCCAGTTGCGCCGCGGCATCGCCGTGGATGCCCCGCTGCAACCGTTCCAGGGCCCGCGCCCGAGCGTGCGCCAGTCACGCATGATCAGCCGCCAGCCGCAGCGCACCGGACCGGGCCGGTATGTGCTGGAGATCTATGCCGCGCAGCGCCCGCAACGCGCGTTCTGGGTCGAGGCGGTGTCATCGCAGCGCAAGGTGGTGGTCGCCCAGCAATGGGTGCAGGCCGACAGCGACGGGCGCATCCGCATGCCGCTGGGACTGGATCACGCCATCGACGATCTGGAAATCCGCGCCTGGCTCAGCCATGCCGAAACCCTGGCGGTGGACGACTACGCGCTGGTGCGTACGCCGGCGCAGCGGCCCCGTTCCTGATCTGCAGCGGTCACCGCGTCGCCTCAGGTCGGCGCCGGTGCCGCCGGATCGCGTACCAGATGGATATCGGTGGGGGTGACCAGCGCGATGCCCTGCGCCGCCGCTTGCTGCAACAGCTCGAACAGCAGCTCACTGCGGGTGCCGTAGACATTGCGCGAGGAGGGCACGTAGGCAAAGCTGTTGATCGCCACCTGGCCACCGCTGATCGAATCGATGAACACCGACGGTTCCGGATGCTCCAGCACGGTCTCGTTGGCCGCATAGATGCCCAGCAGCAGCGCGCGCAACCGGCCCATATCGGTGCCCAGCGGCACCGAGAACTGGATCTGGATCCGCCCCAGTGCATTGGCCGTGGTCATGTTGCGGATGGTCTTGGTGATCAATTCGGAGTTGGGCACGATCAGCGTGGAGCGGTCACCCACCTGGATCTCGGTCGAACGCACCGAAATGCGACGGATGTCCCCCTCCTGGTCGCCGATCTTCACCCAGTCGCCGATCTTCACTGGCCGCTCGGCCAGCAGGATCAGCCCGGACACGAAGTTCTGGGTGATCGCCTGCAGACCGAAACCGATACCCACCGACAGCGCGCTGGCCAGCAACGCGAGCTTCTCGAAGCCGATACCCAGCGTCGCCAGCGACCACAGTACCGCCAGCACGATGCCCAGATAGCGGGCGACGGTGCTGATCGAGTTGCGCGCACCAAGATCCAGTTCGGTCTTGGGCAGATAGGTATCCACCAGCCAGCGCTGCACCACCTGCATCAGCGCCAGCGCCAGCACCAGCACCCCGATCGCCCACAGCACCGAGGACGGCCGCAGCAGGTTGTCGCCGATCCGGATTCCACCGGCCAGCGTCTCCAGCCAGCCATACAGGGCGCTGACATTGCCGAACGGAGCGATGAACGCGGTGATACCCAGCATCACCACGGCAATCCGCAAGATCGCCGACAGCAGCACGCCGGCCTGCTCCAGGCGGCCGGGCGGCAGACCGGTGGACAGACGCAGCATGCGTCCCAGGGCACTGCCCGGTGCCAGCAGCCACAGCGCGAAATCATCGGCAAAGCGCAGCAGCAAGGTGGTCGCCAGCACAACGACCGTGCCCCATACCATCTGCTGGGCGGTGAACATGGCGAAGTTGAGATAGCCCAGCAAGGTCGCCACCAGCGCCGCGCCGATGCTCAGATAACCGCCCAGACGCGCCACCACCAGCCAGCCGCTGCGCGGCGCACTCGGCGCGCGCCCACTGCCGGCATCCTCCTGCTCGACCCTGGCCGCCTCTGCCGCCCGGCGCCGGTGCAGCGCGGCCAAGGTCACCAGCATCGACATGATCAGCACCACATAGGTCAACGCGATCAGGCCATCGAGCGTCACCGTGCCTACCTGCGAGGTCCGCGCGGCGGCGTTCACCGCCCGCAGCAGCATCGTCAGCCAGGTCAAGCCTGCCGCCGCCCACGCGAAGCGGCGCAGGCGCAAGGCGGCCAGGTCATCGATATCCAGCAGCCGCCACGACGGCCGCTTAGGCACCAGCAGACAGGCCGCCAGTGCGCCGATGAAGGCAGCCACCAGGGTTGCCAGTGAAAACTGCTCGGCGACCCGCTCCAACCGCGGTGCGATGGCTGAAATCTCATGCAGCCCCGCCACCATCGCCAGACTCGCCAGCCACGGCATCAGCGTACCGACCAGCAGCAGCCACACCGCCAGTCCGGTACGCCGCAGACGCCCTGCCGGCGCCCGCTCGGAGGCGGCATAGCGGCGCCCCAGATGCCGCAGCCACAGCCGCAGCGGAAACAGCAGCACCAGCGCCACCGCCGCGCCTACCAACGGTGCCGCCCAGCCATGCCGGGCGGTGGCTTGGCGCATGCCGTTGCCGGCCTGCCGGTACAGCGACTGGAAGCGCCCCACATCGTCAGGCAACTGCGCGAAGAACTGGCGCCACAATGCCGGCGACAGCGGCGAGCCGACCTTGCGCCCGAGCTGTTCGCCGAACTGCTGGGCCCGCATCTTCTCGATCGCCTCGCCCAGTTGCCGGGCATCCTCGGCCAGCAGTTTTCCCCGCTTGATAGCGGCATCGATCTGGTCGCGCTGGCGCTCCAGCGCCTTGCGCTGGCGGGCGATATCGGCCACTTCGCCCCCTTCCGGCGCCGGCCCGAGCTGTTCGATACGCGCGTCCAGCTGGGCCAGCTCCGGCGCCAGTGCCTGCACGCTGCTCTCGGCCTCGCGCTGGGCCTGGGCGGCCTGCTCGGACAGGGTCTTGAGGGTTTCCGGCGCGTCGGCATCATCCATGGCGTGCTGCGTCGAGGCGAACAGCTTGCCGGCCTGTTCGATCCGCAGCTGCGGGGTCAGCCCGGCGCTGGCCGCGGCTTGCGGCGCGGCGCGTGCCGGCTCGACCGACAGCCCTGTTCCCACCATCAAAATGACAAACAGCACGACGTGCAGCGGCTGTAGAACGCATTGAGCAAGCAAGGCAAAAGCACCGGATCGCGCGGAACACCGCGCCTGCTGCGGACTATAGATCAGCCAGCATCCAGATCATGCGAACCGTCGCGACACGCAGCACGGCGGAAGCAACCGCGCCAGGTGAGGGCGGTTGCGTCCGGGAATGCGGGGAGAGCTTCCACAGTGGGCTGATCGTGGGCATAGGCTGCCATGGGCTCGCAGCCCTGAGAGTCCGGCCGCGGACCGGCACCCGCAAACAGCGGACTTCGCCGTCGAGCAGCGCAGTCACCTGCTTGCAGCGCGCGCGTGACGCGCCCACTGGTCAAGCAGCGGTCTATGTGAGCGGAGTAACGTCAGGCGGAGCAAAAGTGATTCAGGTCACGGTCTGCCTGGAGCAACCGGCAATCCGCGCGGCCGCCGCGCACAACCCGTTCACCGCACTCGGGCTATAGCGTTGCCTCCCGGAACTTGCGATCACCAAGGAGACGCTATCCATGACCGAGCATTCGCCCCTGCCTACCGTGCCCTCGCTGGAGCTGCAGCGCTATCTGGGCACCTGGTATGAAATCGATCGTCTGCCGATGCGGCATGAGCCCGAAGACGCCACCGATGTCAGCGCGCACTACTCGCTCAATGAAGATGGCAGCGTACGGGTGCAAAACCGCTGCCTGCACAACGGTGAGCTGGAAGAATCCATCGGCCGGGCCACGCCGGTGGATGCCTCCAACAGCAAACTGGAAGTCAGCTTCCTGCCCGAGGGCCTGCGCTGGATTCCCTTCACCAAAGGCGACTACTGGGTGATCGCACTGGCTCCGGACTACACCACGGCGATGGTGGGCAGCCCGGACCGCAAATACCTGTGGCTGCTGGCCCGGCAACCGGATATGGACGCGACCATCCGCGAGCACTACCTGGCACGGGCACGCCAACTGGGCTTCGATATCGAGCCGCTGATCCATACCCCGCACACCGGCCAGCGCACGGCCTGAACCGGCACCACTGAACCTCTACAGGCGAGGAACACGACGACGATGGATCTTAAAAGCGGCTATCCGTTCTGGGCCATCCGCAACGGGTTGATGCGGGCCTTCCCGCAGCTGGAGCAGTCGCTGCGCTGCGATGTGCTGGTGATCGGCGGCGGTATCAGCGGCGCCCTGATCGCCGACGAGCTGGGCCGGCATGGCCATGATGTGGCCGTGGTGGAGCAACGTGATATCGGCTGGGGCTCCACCGCGGCCAGCACGGCGCTGTTGCAGTACGAAATCGATACGCCGCTGCGGGTACTGGCCAAACACTACGGCGAAGAACAGGCGGTGCTGGCCTACCAGGCCTGTGCCGAGGCCATCCCCGGATTGCAGCAGGTCGCCGCGCGGCTGCGCGGCACGGATTTCCAGCACCGCTCCAGCCTGTACTACGCCAGCCGTAGGCGCGATGTGCCCGCGCTGATCGACGAGTTCGAACTACGCCGCCGCCACGGCTTTGCGGTGCGCTGGCTGGATACGGCGCGAATCCAGAAGCGCTATGGTTTCGCCGCACCGGGCGCCATTGTCAGCGAGCTGGCCGCCAGCGTGGATCCGTACCGGATGACCTACCACCTGCTGGCCGAGCTGCGACGTCGCGGCGGACAGGTCTATGACCGCACCTGCATCACCGCGCTGGAGCCCTCCGCGCGCCAGGTGCAGGCACGGACCCAGCAGGGCGTCACCATCACCTGCAAACACGTGGTGATGGCCGCCGGCTACGCCAGCGAGGCGTGGCTGGACCAGCGGGTCGCGCGCAACCGCAGCAGCTACGCCTTCGTCACCGATCCGCTGCCGGTCGCGGCGCTGGGGCCGTTGCGCGCAACGATGCTGTGGGAAACCGCGCGGCCCTACCTGTACCTGCGCAGCACCGCCGATCACCGTCTGCTGGTCGGCGGTGAAGATGACGCGGTGGACATCCCCGCGCGCCGCGACGCCCGTGTCGACCGCAAGGCCCACACGCTGGCGGACAAAGTCACTGCGCTGTTTCCGCACCTCCAGCTGGTACCGGCCTTCGCCTGGGCCGGTACATTCGCCGAAACCCGCGACGGGCTGCCGTTCTTCGGCACGCATCCGCAGTGGGGGCCACGGGTGCAGTTCGCCTTGGCCTATGGCGGCAACGGCATCACCTATTCGATGATCGGCGCCGGCCTGATCCGCGCGGCCATCGAGCGGCGCCAGCACCGGCTGGCTGCGCTGTTTTCCTTCCAGCGCCTGGAGTGAGCGCCGCGGGCAGGCGGAAACGACAGGCATCATTCAAGCCATATCTGCTAGTTTTGCACCAGCGGCATCACTGACGATGCCGCGTGCTCCGGAGCGGTACCCGCCATGATCCGAACCTCCCTTATCCTTGCCCTGTTGCTGCTGCCCGCTGCCGCGGTGGCGCAGAACGATGCGGTCACCCCGGGGGCGCTGGATCTGAGCGTTCCTCAGGCGCCGTTGCGGTATCTCGGTGATCCGGCCTACCAGTCCGATGCACCAGGCACGTTCTACGGCGATCACAGCGGTCGCAGGCTGTCCAGAAACCAGCCCGCCGCCGAAGCTGTCGACGACAAGCTGCAGGTGCATGGCGCGATCAGTACCGGCATCGGCTATTCCAAGCAGACCGGCAACAGCCACTGGAGCGCAGTGGATCTGAACCTGGGCAAGAACTACACCAACGACGAGGGCAAGACCCGTCGGGTGGACCTCAACATCCACCTCAGCAAGGGGGAAGGCATCGGGCCGTACGGTTATGGCCCGGGCCCCTGGTACGGCGGCTGGTAAGCCTCCCGGGACCGGCTCAGCTGCTGCAGCGCATCCACATGCAGTCGATCGCATCGAGCGCGATGTGCAGCACCAGGCCGATGCCGAACAGACGCGTGCGTTGGGGCACCACCAGCCCGGCATACAGCGCGATCGCCGGCGCGGTATGCAGCGGGTGGAAGCCGACACTGCACCGGTCCGGCACGTAGACCGGATCGGCCAACAGATGGTCCAGGTCGATCACCCAGCCCAGCAACATCACCAGCCACGCCTTGCCGAACTGCGGGCGCCAGAACAGCCACGCCAGCAGCGCCGGCACCGCCGCATGCAGGCACAGGTGGATGATCGCGCGCAGGCTCACCGGCTGCTCCGGTGGAGCACCATCTGTGGCTTCCCCGGCGGAGCGGTGGACGCGTAAGGAACGGCAGGTACGAGGCGCATGCGCGGCGGGCTGTCTGAACGGGCACCAATTGTAGGCCGGGGCCGCAGGGTGCGGCGTTACACTATGCCCCCGCAGGCAGTTCCGCCGCGGTGGTTCCGGAGTGGCAATGATCAACAACGACGTACTGCGCAGCATCCGCTACATGCTCGATCTCAGCGACGGCATGGTGGTGGATACGATCCTGCTGGCCGATCCCGCCTTCAGCGTGGATCCTTCGCAGGTGCATGATTTCCTGCGCAAGGAAGACGAGCCGCTGTTCGTGGCCTGCCCGGACGCCGTGCTGTCGCGCTTCCTCGATGGCCTGATCTACCACTTCCGCGGCCGCGACGACTCGCAGCCGGCCCGCCCGCCGGAAAAGCGCATCACCAACAACGTGGTCCTCAAGAAGCTGCGCGTGGCCTTCGGGCTGAAGGATGTCGATATGCACGATGTCTTCGAGAGCGCCGGTTTTCCGGTGTCCAAGCCGGAGCTGTCGGCGCTGTTCCGCCAGCCCGACCACAAGAACTACCGCGAATGCGGCGACCAGATGCTGCGCAATTTCCTCAAGGGCCTGACCCTGCGCCTGCGCGGCAACCGCTGAGTCACCAGCACCGTGGCGGGCACTGGCCCCACCGTTGCATAAAGAAAAAGCCCGGCAATGCCGGGCTTTTCTGTCTGGGCAGCAGCTCAGCCGGTTACCAGCTGAAGCGCGGGCCGATCGACCATTCCTTGTCGCCTTCGCCGTTCATCTTGAGGTCGCCATTGATGCCCCAGTTCTGGTTCAACTTCACCTGGCCACCGAGACGGCCGTAGAACTCGCCTTCCGGGTTGATGCCGTGCTTCTTGGTGTAGTCCTCGTAGCCGGCCATCGCATAGACCTCGGCGTGGGCACCGAACGCGGTGCGGATACCGGCCTCGGCGCTGTAGCCGTTGAAGTCCAGGCCCTGCTTCGGGTCGAACTTGTTGTAGGCCACGCGGCCGACGAAGTCGGTGCTGTTGCCGATTTCGCGGTTGTAGCCGACACCGACGCGCCACTGGTCGGTCTTGGCGTCGGTGAGGTCGGCCTTCTGCTGGTTGTATTCACCGAAGGCATGGACGTGCGGAATGAATTCATAGGAACCCTTCACGCCCCAGCCGTCGGCCTTGCCGGCGTCCGCGTCGGTCTTGACGTAATCGGCCTGCGCATAGTTGTAGGACAGGCCGTCGGCGGCCGAGGCGGCGAACGGAGCGGCGGCAAGCAGCGCCAGGGCAATCAGCGAATTCTTCATGGGTACAACCTCTGGATTACTAACTAGATGGCACAGCAGCCAGCGCGACTGCTTGCGTCCGGTTGTAAGTTTTCCGTTAGCCACCCCAACGCATCCTGAAATCGGCATGCGCGAGAAGCGCTGTTTTTAGGCGTTTATTCAGGCCTTTTCTGGCACGCGTGGCGCGTGTAGCGCAATTGGCCGGATTCAAGCGAGCGCGGCGATCTACGTGTGCTTGCGCTTGCCCGCAGCGGCCTGGCCGAAGGTTGTCGGCGTCGCCGGACCGTGTAGCGGCACGCCGGTTTCGATGTCGCGCAGGATCGGGCAATCCGGGCGACCATCGCCGGCGCAGCAATCCACCAGCGCCTGCACCGTCTGCACCATCTCCTGCAGCTGGTCGATGCGCTCGCGCAGCACCTGGATGTGTTCGCTGGCCATGCGTTTGACGTCGGCGCTGTGGCGCGAGTGGTCCTTCCACAGCGCCAGCAGTTCGCCGATACGCTCCACGCTGAAGCCCATGTCGCGCGAACGCTTGATGAAGCCCAGCGTGTGGATGTCGCGCGGGCTGTAGAGGCGGTAGCCGGCATCGGTACGCGCCACCGGCCCGATCAGGCCGCTGTCCTCGTAGTAGCGGATCATCTTGGCCGAGATGCCGGTGGCCCTGGCGGCTTGGCCGATGTTAATGCCCTCTTCCATGATCGTCTCCGTCAACCCTGCGGCGGCTGGAAGCGCTTCAGGCGCAAGGCATTGCCCAGCACGAACACCGACGACAACGCCATCGCGCCGGCGGCGAACACCGGCGAGAGCAGCACGCCCCACAGTGGATACAGCACGCCGGCGGCCACCGGAATCAGCGCGGTGTTGTAGGCGAACGCCCAGAACAGGTTCTGGCCGATATTGCCCATCGTCGCCTTGCTCAGGGCGATGGCGTTGGGCACGCCCTGCAGGCTGCCGGACATCAGCACCACATCGGCCGCCTCGATCGCCACGTCGGTACCGGTGCCGATCGCCATGCCGACATCGGCCGCGGCCAGTGCCGGCGCATCGTTGATACCGTCACCGACATAAGCCAGACGGCCATGCGTGGCCTTCAGCCGCTGCACCGCCTCGACCTTGCCTTCGGGCAGCACTTCGGCCACCACCTCGTCGATGCCCAGCTGGCGGGCGATGGCCTCGCCGGTACGGCGGTTGTCGCCGGTGATCATCACCACCTTCAGGCCCAGCGCGTGCAGCGCGGCGATGGCGGGGCGGGTGTCGTGCTTGATCGGGTCGGACACGGCGATGATCGCCGCCAGCACGCCATCGATGGCCGCGTACAGCGGGGTCTTGCCCTCCTCGCCCAGCCGCCGCGCGGCATCGGCGAACAGCGCCACGTCCAGGCCGAGCTTGTGCATGAAGCGGTCCGCGCCGACTTCCACGCGCACGCCGTCCACCTCGGCCCGCACACCGAAACCGGTGACCGATTCGAAGGCACTGATCGCAGGCAGCGTCAGCCCGTCCTGCCGCGCGGCGCTGACGATGGCGCGGGCGATCGGGTGTTCGGAGCGGTCTTCGACCGCCGCCACCTTGGCCAGCACACCGGCGCGGTCAAAGCCGTCGGCCAGCTGCAGGTCGGTCAGGACCGGGCGGCCTTCTGTCAGCGTGCCGGTCTTGTCCACCGCCACCACCTGCGCCTGCTTGAGCAGCTGCAGCGCCTCGCCCTTGCGGAACAGCACACCCAGCTCGGCGCCACGGCCGGTGCCAACCATGATCGAGGTTGGTGTGGCCAGGCCCATCGCACAGGGACAGGCGATGATCAGCACCGCCACCGCGTTGACCAGACCGAAGATCAGCGCCGGCTGCGGGCCGAGCAACAGCCACACCGCGAAGGTCAGCGCCGCCAGGGCCATCACGATCGGCACGAACCACAGCGTGATGCGGTCCACCAGGGTCTGGATCGGCAGCTTGGCGCTCTGCGCCTGTTCCACCAGGCGGATGATCTGCGCCAGTACCGTGGCCCCGCCCACGGCGGTGGCGCGCACGCCCAGCGTGCCGGTCTGGTTGACGGTGCCGCCGATGACGGTGCTGCCGGGCGCCTTCTGCACCGGCACCGGCTCGCCGCTGATCATCGACTCGTCGACATAGCTGTCGCCGTCGATCACCTGCCCGTCCACGGCGATCCGCTCACCCGGACGCACGTCGATCACATCGCCAGTGGCGATCTGCTCCAGCGGCAGTTCGACCACACCGCCGTCGCGGCGCACGCGTGCGGTCCTGGCCTGCAGCTTGAGCAGGCGCTTGATCGCCTCGGAAGTGCGGCCCTTGGCCTTGGCTTCGAGCATGCGCCCGAGCAGGATCAGCGTCACGATCACCGCCGCGGCTTCGTAGTAGACGTTGACCGTGCCGGCCGGCAGCAAGCGCGGGGCGAAGGTCGCCACCAGCGAGAAGCCGTACGCGGCCAGCGTGCCGACCGCCACCAGCGAATTCATGTCCGGTGCGGCGCGCAGCAGCGCCGGGATACCCTTGAGATAGAAGCGGCGACCCGGCAGCAGCAACACCAGCGTGGTCAGCGCGCACTGCAGCAGCCAGCTGTTCTGCGTACCCAGCGTGGTGGCGATGACATGATGGAACGCCGGCAGCAGATGCCCGCCCATTTCCAGCGCGAACACCGGCAGGGTCAACGCCGCGGCCAGCCACAGATCGCGCTTGAGCACGCGCAGCTCCTCGGCGTGACGCTGCGCTTGGGCATCCTCGCCGCTGCCGGCCGGGTCCAGCACATGGGCGCTGTAGCCGGCCTTGGCGATGGCGGCCAGCAGCGCCTGGACCGGCGCATCGCCCTGCACCCGCGCGCGCTCGGTGGCCAGATTGACGCTGGCCGACTGCACGCCGGGGACCGCCTGCAGCGCGCGCTCCACCCGGCCCACGCACGAAGCGCAGGTCATGCCCTCGATCATCAGCTCCACCGGGGCCGGCGCGCTGACCTCGTAGCCGGCCTTGCGGATGACCTGCACCAGCGCCTGCCGCCCGACACTGCCGTCGGTCCGCACGCTGGCGCGTTCGGTGGCGAGGTTGACGCTGGCCGACTGCACGCCGGGCAGCGCGTTCAGCACGCGCTCCACCCTGCCCACGCACGAGGCACAGGTCATGCCTTCGATCAACAATTCTTCCGAATGTTGTGGCGGATGCGGGGTGCCCGGATCGACCTTGCTCATCATCGGCTCATCTCCACCTGCCTACTGTTGACGGCACCTTAAAGCTTCCCACGATGGCAGGGTCAAGCCTTATCCGGTGCTTGACCTTGCCACACTGGCAAGCCCCACCATGCCCCCACCCAGTGGAGATTCCCGATGAAACTGCATATCGACAGCATGACCTGCGGCGGCTGCGCCCGCAGCGTGACCGCGACCGTCAAGGACGTGGACCCGGCTGCCACCATCGACATCGATCTGGCCGGCAAGACCGTGCAGATCCAGTCCAGCCACCCGGCGACCGATTTCATCGAGGCGCTGGACGCAGCAGGCTTCCCGCCGGCACAACAGGACTGACCGGCCCCGGTGGGTCGGGGCTGAACCGGCACCGGAGCCCGTCTTCAAGTCCGGCGCAAGGGACATGCGCGCACTTCAGCGCGCCACGCGCCGCCACACCTCGCGCTCGACCCGACGCTCACCGTCCCAGCGTTCCAGCGTCCACACATCGCCTTCCAGCGTGTAACGGAACTCGTAGAGGCCGCCGCTCTCCAGCGGATAGGACGCCATCAGCGGAGTTTCCACGTAGCGCCCGCCCTCGGTGGTATAGGTACCCGAACCGCCAGCCCAGAACTTTCCGTCGCTGGTGGTGGTGAAGGCGAAGCGGCCGTCGGCCAGCAGCTTGGTGCCGGCGAGCTTCTGGCTGGCGTAGTCCACCACCGCACCCTCTTTGTTGACGGATTCACCCGATTGCAGCTGCCACGCGCCCTGCAGTGCGGGCGCATCGCTCGCGGCAGCAGTGGCGAGGCAGGCCAGACCGCCCAACAGCACGGCGACGGCGACGGCGACGGCGACGGAACGCGGTGACAACATCGGCAACTCCACGGCAGGGGCGGGCCCGCATTGTGCGCGGCCACAAGCAGGCGCGACCACTACCGAAACATCGGCAACCTTTCCGGGGCTAAGCGACGGTGACCGGCGGTATCATGGCCCTCATCTTCTGAAGTGGCAGCGGCAACGTGCAGACCCTCCTGACCCCGGTATCGATCGGTGAGCTGATCGACAAGATCACTATCCTGGAAATCAAGGCCGAGCGCATCACCGATGCGGCCAAGCTGGCCAACGTGCGCACCGAACTGGATGGCCTGTGGCCGCTGTGGCTGGAACAGCAGCGCGCGCGCACCGAGCTGTCGCCGCTGAAGGACCAGCTCAAGGCCATCAACGAGCGCATGTGGGACATCCAGGACCAGCTGCGCGACAAAGAAGCGGCGCAGGACTTCGGTGCCGAGTTCATCGCCTTGGCCCGCGGTGTCTATGGCACCAATGGCGAGCGCGTGGCGGTCAAGAACCAGATCAACCGGGTGGCCGGTTCGGCGCTGGTGGAAGAGAAGCAGTACCAGGGCGAGTAAGCCCACGGCCTGGTCCGGAAAGCAAAGGCCAGCGTCACAACGCTGGCCTATCGCGTTTCACCACCGCTGATCGGGCTCAGAATGCGAGCTGCGCCCACACGCCCACTTCGTGGCTTTCCATCGCCTTCTGCTTCGAAGCCTGTTCCACGCGCTTGCCAACCGCGGCCAGCCGCAGGTACTTGTTCGGCTTCCACTCCACGCCCAGCTGGTGATAGCGCTCGCGCGTGATCGGATCGATATCCAGGCTCATACGGGTTTCGTCATAGCGGGCGAACACGCCGTACTGCGGGGTGAACTGGTAGCTGCTCCACGCCGACCAACCGCGCTGGTCATCGCTGCCGGGCTCGGTGATGCGGGTCCAGTCTTCGGCACGGAAGTACTGCGCGCCGACGCGGCTGCGCTCGCCCACCCAGCTGGCCATCGCGTTCCAGCGCTGCGCGGTGTGCACATGCGGCTTGCTGCCGGCATCCTGCGCGCGCGTGCCGCGATAGCCACCGGCGGCCAATTCCACGCCCTTGAGCGGCGTCCAGCCCACCCGTGCCTCCACATCGGCGCGGTTGCCCAGCCGCGGCTTCTGGAAGCCGCCACCGGTCACCACCGAGGCCGCATACACCAGCGGCCCGTGGCGGTACTGGCCATGCACCCCGTAGTCGGCCGGCGCGCCCATCTTGGTGCGTGCGATCAACCCGGCGTCCACATACCGGAACCCTTCGCGCGCGGACTCCTGCGCGATCCACGGCGTGGGCGCATTACCCAGCCGCAGCCAGCTGCCCGTGCCGAAGCCGCGCTGCAGGTAGGCATGGCGCAGCCACACATCGGTCGGATCGCTGTTGCGGTTCCACTGCACATCGGTGGTGATCTGTGCCGACCAGCGGTCGTTGAAGCGGTGGTCCAGCGTCACGAAGGTGCGCTTCAGGTCGATCGCCAATCCCTCATCGGCGGTCTCCACACCATCGCGGTCCAGCTGGCTGGCGTTGGCGAAGATCTGCGTGGACAGCGTCGTGGTCGGGCCGCTGTCCTGCGCCAGCGCCGCCAGCGGCGCGCAGCCGGCCGCGATGGCCATGGCGAGGATTCCGCGGGAAACAATCTGCATTCCTGTACTCCTGGTTGCCAACGGCACGATCAGTACCGGGCGTCTTTGGGTTTGTTGTCGCGCGGCCAGTCGTTGACCTTGCCGGCAAAATCCGGCCGCGGCTGCTTGATGAAGTACTCGGCCACATCGATCGCATCCTGGTCGGGCAGTACCGTCTGTCCGAACGGCGGCTCGTAGGTCACCGCCAGCGGCATGTTGTGCTTGACGAACGCCGCCGCCTTGCTCAATCGCGCCATGCCGGCGCCGATGTTGAACGACTCCTCGCCCCACAGCGGCGGGAAGAGGTAGTCGCCGGAGGCGTCCTTCATGCCCTCGCCGTTGTTGCCATGGCAGGAGGCGCATTGCGCGGCGTAGATCTGTTCACCGCGTACCGGATCGGGCCGCAGCGACATGTCGATCGGTCCTTCGGTCTTGCCCGACACCTTCGCGCCCTTGGCCATCCCGCGGCCCAGCCAGTGCATGTAGGCGAGCATGCCCTGCATCTCGGCCGATTCCACCGCCAGCTTCCTGCCGTTCATCGAGCGCACGAAGCAGCCGTTGATGCGCTCGGCCAGATCGATCTCCTTGCCCGGCCGCGGCATGTAGCGCGGGTAGTTGCCGCCGGTATTGAGGTAGTGGTTGCGCAGCGGCTCGCGGCCGTTGGCCATATGGCAGGAGTTGCAGTTCAGACCGTTGCCGACGTTGTCCGGCAGCAGCCGCGCGGTTTCATTGAGCAGGCGCCGGCCCAGCATCACCTGCGCGGCGTTGGACAGCCCGGCGATCTCCTGCGCGCTGGGCGCCAGATGATGGCCCAGCAGCTTGCCATCCTTGTCCAGCACCTCCATCGGCACCGGCTCGGGCGCATCCAGATCCGGGGGCGTGTAGGCGTGCCAGGCGCCGGCGGCACCGGCCAGCAGCAGGGCGGCAGCGGCCGCCATCCATGACTTGTTCATTGCGCGGCCTCCTAGGGCACGTAGTGCACGGGCTTGTGCGCGATCACCCGCCGCATGCGGGCGATATCGTTGGCCGTCACCTCGCTGGCATGGTTGCCCCAGCTGTTGCGGATGAAGCTCAGGATGTCGGCCAGCTCGGCGTTGGGAATCTGGGCGAAACCGGGCATGGTGAACGCCATGCGGTCATGCGCGGTCTGCGGTGTACGGCCACCGGCCAGCGTCACCTGGATCAGCGAACTGGGATCGTCGGAGAACACGATCGAGTTGCCGGCCAGCGCCGGATAGATGCGCGGCGCGCCCTTGCCGTCGGCGCGGTGGCAGGCCTGGCAATGCTCCGAGTAGCCCAGCGCACCGGGCTGGCTGTAGTCGCCGGCGCGCAGCTGCGCGGTGGTGGTGTCGGCGCGCGGCTTCCACTGCGGCGCACGTTCGGCACGCGCCGGCAGCTGCTTGAGGTAGTGCGCCATCGCCTGCAGATCTTCGGCACTCATGTGCTGGGTGCTGTGCTGGACCACATCGGCCATGCCACCGAAGGCCGCGGTGCGATCGGTACGTCCGCTGCGCAGGAACTCGACGATCTCGGCCTCGCTCCACGTCGCCAGGCCGATATCCTCATCGCGCAGGCTCTTGGCATACCAGCCTTCGAGCACCGAGCCGGACAGGAACTGGCCGCTGCCGTCCTCGCCCAGCGCCTTCTCCTGGAACGCCAGCCCGCGCGGGGTATGGCAGGCCCCGCAATGGGCCAAGCCCTCCACCAGATAGGCGCCACGCTGCGCACTGGCATCCAGTGCCGGATCCACCCGGTGCTCGCGCGGACGGGCGAACATCAGCTGCCACCACGACAGCGGCCAGCGCATGCTTGCCGGCCACGGAATCGTGGTCGCGGCGTTGGTCTGCGCCACCGGCGCCACGCTGGACATGAAGTAGGCATACAGCGCCTTGATCTCCTCATCGGAGTTGATCATGTAGGACACATACGGCATCGCCGGATACAGCGGCTGGCCATCGGCGCGGATGCCACGGCGCACCGCCCGTTCGAAATCGGCGTAGTCGTAGCCCCCGATACCGGTGGCCTTGTCCGGGGTGATGTTGGTCGAATAGAGGGTGCCCATCGGCGTCTGCATGCCCAGCCCGCCGGCAAACGCATTGCCGCCGGGAGCGGTGTGGCAGGCGGCGCAATCGGCCACGCGCGAGAGGTATTCACCGCGCTGGATCAGCGCGCGATCGTGGATATCGACCTCGGCCACCTGCCGCGGTGCGAACCAGTGTGGCGTGGAGCGGGCGACACCGTAGGCAACCGCCATCCCCGACACCACCACCAACACCAGCTTCGTGAGTTTCTTCATGCGACCTGCCTTACCGGGAGCGCGGCCATTCTCCCGAGGCCGTCTGCGCGGGGTCATGATCCAGATCAATCACCGCCGCGCGTCTGCCGCACCGCAACGCGCAAAACGTGCAAAGGCAAGGGCGTTGCGGCATTCCACCCGGACGGCGCAGGATCCAACCGCCAGCATAGGCAAAGCCGGAACATCGCCGGACTGAAGGCTGGCCTGCGGCGTTGCACCGGTACCGGAGGGTACGTGGCCGCTGCAGAAAAAAGGCCAGGCAATGCCTGGCCCATCGGTTGTGCCTGGTGTCAGGCGATTGCGTGATGCTGGAGCAGCGTGGCCACGTCCAGACGTACGGTTTTGATCGACAGGCACTGCGGACACACCCGCTCAAGCACCTTGATCGCGGGCTCGTACACCGCGTTGCATTTCCTGCACTGGATCCATCCAGTCATGTCGGCTTGCATAAGCCTCCCTTGTTGCTGTTACCACAAGCCGATCAGATGGGGGCCACTCCAGCGGTTTTAAAGGGGGAGACCACCAGACGCCCGCGGCGGCACCGGGACCACGTCCGGTCGCTGCCGCAGCCAGCCTCATCCCGGCAACCGGCAGGCCTAGAGATTTCCCAGCACATACAGCAATGCCATCACTGCCAGCGCAGCGGTCACCGCCGCGAAGAAGATCTTCCACGCACTGTAAGGACGCTCACCGGCAATCTCGCCGGTGTAGCCGTTGGCCAGTACCTGGTAGCTGCGCGCGCCATAGGTGTAGCTGACCAGCCACACCGGCACCAGGATGTGTTTGAAGGTGCGCGCGCTGTAATCGGCCTGTACCTGCAGATTGCGGTGTGTATCACCGGGTACCTGCTCGGCGCAAAGCGCGTTTGTCTGCGCCTGCATCTGCGCCACGTTCTGTTGCGCGGCCTGGCGCAGATCGACCTGGTAACGCTCCACCGTCCAGCCACGCACGAACTCGGGCGAATAGGCCTTCAGATCGGTGGTGGTCGGAAAGCTGCCGATCTTGTGCAGCAGCGCCATATGCACCCCGACCGTACCCGGCACCAGCTCGTCATCGAAGAAATGCCGCAGCGAGCCCGCCGCCGGTTCCCAGCGCGTGCGTTGCTCCTGTCGGGTCCGGGTATTGCCGTTGGAGTCGCGGTAACTCACCGTCACGTAATAGTGGTAGCCGGCCTCGGCCGTCCAGCGCGCGGACACCTGCGCATCGAACGTCCAGTAGGGCAGGTACACGCCCTTGAGCGTATCGGTCAACGCCGCACGCTTGAGCCGGTTCGGCGCGAACCAGCGCGTGCCGTACCACTTGCGCATGCCATCACGGACCTGCCCGTCGCTGATCTTGAACGGCAGCAGGCTCTGCGGGGTGATCGCATCGCCCAACGACTGGTGATCGATGATTGAGGGCGAGCCGCAGAACTCGCAGCGGTCGGCCACCTTGCCGGCGACGAATACCGAAATCGCATGGCAGCTCTGGCACTGCACTTCGCGTGACTGCGCGCCATAGCCGCGTTGCGCGGCAGGCGTGGCCGCCATGCTCTGCAGCAGGCCCAGCACACCACCCGGGCGTGCCTGCTCCGCCGGCAGCGGTGGAGGCTGCGTGCGCTCGGCCGCCTGCAGCCGCGCCAGCGCCTGCATCAGGTCCTGTTCGACCACAGCGGCACTGCCATCGCCCACACCGTCGGCGGCCTGCGCCAGCGGCACCACGGTGCCGCAGTACGGACAGGCCAGCGCCTGCTTGCCGGCATTCCATTGCAGATCCCCGCCGCATTCGGGACAGGGATGTTTACCAACCGTTGCGTTGTTCATCCGCCGCGCAGGAACTCTTCCAGTGCCGAACGGGCGATGCGGGTGGCCGTGCCGATCTTTCGCGCTTTCAGCTCACCGGTGGCGATGGCGGCCATCACGTCCTCCACCGACACCGACAAGGCCTGCGCGGCCTGCTCGGGGGTGAGTACGTCCAACACCGGTGCATCCGTGCTGGCGGCCGGCAATGGCGGCGGCACCGCCGCACCTGCGGCGGCCGGTGCGGTGCCCTGCATGCCGCGCATCATTTCCTGCGCCATGCCGAAGCCCATCGCCATCTGCGCCGGCACCGCGGCGGCAGCGGCTCCTTCACCGCCCTCGCCCATGCCGTGGCCCATCTGGTATTTGACGTAGTCGTTGAGGTTGCCGATCACGCCCATGCTCGAGCGCTTGTCGATGGCCTGTTCCACTTCCGGCGGCACCGACACGTTCTCCAGCACGAAGCTGGTGATCTCGATGCCGTACTTGCCGGACATGGCCGGGTTGATGATCGGCAGCAGCGCCTCGCCCAGTTCGGAATAGCGCTGCGCCACATCCAGCGCCGGCACACCGGCCCTGGCCAGCGCCTCGGTGAACACGCTGACGATGCGCGAACGCATGGTGTCGGCGAATTCGTCCAGACGGAAATTCTGGTCGGTACCCGCCACCTCCTTGAGGAACTTCGGCGGGTCGACGATGCGGAAATCGTAGGTGCCGAACGCGCGCAGACGCACCACGCCGAAATCGGCGTCGCGCATCATCACCGGGTTGGCGGTGCCCCACTTGTTGCCGGTGAACAGGCGCGTATTGAGGTAATAGACATCGCACTTGAACGGCGACTCGAAGCCGTACTTCCAGCCCAGGAGGGTGGACAGCACCGGGATGTTCGCCGTGCTCAGCGTGTGCTTGCCGGGACCGAACAGGTCGGCGTACTGGCCGGCGGCGACAAACTGCACCATCTGCGATTCGCGCACGATCAGCTGCGCGCCGTTCTTGATCTGGCGATCCTCGTCCGGCCAGCGGTAGGACAGCGTGTCACGCGAGTCATCGGTCCACTCGATGATCTCGATCAGCTCTTTCTTGATGAAGCCCAGAATGCTCATACCGCCTCCCGAATCGTCTGAGGGCCGATTCTAAGACGGAACGAGCAGAGCCAGCGCAGGGTCGCCGGCCCCGGGTACCGGTGCAATCAGGCGCGCAGTGCCGCCAGCAGGGTATCGATATTGCGCCGGTTCTTGCCCCAGTCCAGGCATTGCGTGGCCAGGATGCAGGTGCTGCGGAATACCGCGTGGCCCGGTGCCAGGGTGATGGCCACCGTTTCACCGAACGAGAACAGATTCAACCCGACCTTGGCGATCACGGTGCTGCCGTGGCGGCGGATATCCTGCCAGCCGGCCTTGCGCATGGCCGCTTCCACGGCTTCGACAGTGTGTGCACCGGGCAGGATGTGTTCGTGGAACGCGGGAAATGCGAACGTCATCAGAGGGCTCCTTCCGCAGACATGATCCATTCATATACCCAGCGTTGCCGCCAATGGCAAGCGCGTCCCCGGGGCGCCGCGGCCGTCAGGCCAGCTCCAGCCGCGGCGCCTCGTACCATTGCGCCTGCGGAAAATGGCGCGCCACATGCGCACGGATGAAACCGAGGCTGTCCGCGGCGATCACTTCATCATCGCTGTCGTCGCGGCAGTTCCATGCCACCCCGTGCAGCGTGATGCCGCGCGCGGCAATGGCCTCCAGCGACAGCAGTGTGTGGTTGATGCTGCCCAGCCGCCCGGAGGTCACCAGCAGTACCGGCCAGCCGCGCTGGACCACATAGTCGATGGTCAGCAGCTGCGCGGTCAGCGGCACCATCAGGCCACCGGCACCTTCCACCAGCACCGTGTCATAGCGCGCGCACAAACGCGCGGTGGCCTGTTCGATCGCGGCAAGATCCAGCTCACGCTGTTCCAGCCGCGCGGCCAGGTGCGGCGAGGCCGGATAGGCGTACAGCACCGGCATCGTCGTGCCATCGCGGTCTTCCTCGAACAGATCACAGCCCATGATGCGGCGGTGCATCAGGATGTCGTCGGACGCACCGACGCAACCGGTCTGCACCAGCTTCTGGGTGATGACGTTGTCCCCTTGCTCGAGCCACTGCCGCGCCAGCCAGCCGGTGACCACGGTCTTGCCGATATCGGTATCGATGCCACTGACGAATACCACCTTGCCGTTCATGCGCGCATATCCTCGTCCTGCAGGCTGGCCACCAGCGCCACCATGCCCTCGCACAGCTGTTGCAGCTGCGCCGGTTCAATCACATACGGCGGCATCACATACACCAGCCGTCCAAACGGGCGGATCCAGATGCCCGCCTCCAGCATGCGCTGCTGGATGCGTTCCAGCCGCAGCGGCGCCTTCAGCTCGATCACCCCGATCGCACCGAGCACCCGCACATCGGCCACCTGCGGCAGCGCGCGTGCCGGCGCCAGCCCCTCGTGCAGGCGGTGTTCGATCGCGGCCACCGTGCCCTGCCAGTCCTGCGACCGCAGCAGCCGGATCGAGGCGGCCGCCACCGCGCAGGCCAGCGGGTTGGCCATGAAGGTGGGGCCGTGCATGAACACGCCCGGCTCGCCGCTGGCGATCGTGTCGGCCACCGTGCGCGTGCACAGCGTCGCGGCCAAAGTCATGTAACCGCCGGTCAACGCCTTGCCGATGCACAGGATGTCCGGACTGATACCGGCATGCTCGCAGGCGAACAACCGCCCGCTGCGGCCGAAGCCGGTGGCGATCTCGTCGCAGACCAGCAGCACGTCATGCGCGTCGCACAACCGCCGCAGCTCGCGCAGGTACTGCGGATGATAGAAGCGCATGCCACCGGCGCCCTGCACGATGGGCTCGATGATGAACGCCGCCAGCGTGTCAGCGCGCTCGGCGAACAGTTGCGCGACCGGCGCGATATCACGCTCATCCCACGGTTCGTCAAATCCCGTACGTGGCGCCGGCACAAAGCAGCGCGCCGGCAGCGACGCACCGAACAGGCCATGCATGCCGGTGACCGGGTCGCACACCGACATCGCGTTCCAGGTGTCACCGTGATAACCGGAGCGGGTGGTGGCGATGTTGTTCTTGCAGGATTTGCCGCGTGCGGCCTGGTACTGCACCGCCATCTTCAGCGCCACCTCCACCGACACCGAACCGGAGTCGGCGTAGAAGATCGCCTCCAGCCCCGCCGGCACGATCTCCAGCAGCGCCTTGCCCAGCGCGATCGCCGGCTCATGGGTGAGCCCGCCGAACATCACGTGCGCCATCTTTCCCAGCTGCCCGATGACGGCCTGGTTCAACACCGGGTGGTTGTAGCCATGCACCGCGCACCACCACGAGGCCATGCCGTCGATCAGGCGGGTACCGTCTTCCAGTTGCAACAACACGCCATCGGCACGGGCGACCTTGAGCACCGGCACCGGGCCGCCCAGCGCACTGTAGGGATGCCACAGGTGCTCACGGTCGAATTGATCCATCACCATCATCCAGAACCACGCCGCGCGGGAGGCGGCTTGCAGGGCGCGTACCTTACGCCCTCGCCCGCAGCGGCGCACGTGCGCCGC